>NZ_DDOI01000029.1:73719-76540 GCF_002341575.1 Marinobacter sp. UBA2498
AGAATTCCAGCTGTTTCTCCCGCCACAACGCGGCTACGCCCTCTGCCCTGTCACCAGCGTCTTCCGCCAGCAGGCGGGACATGCCCATGGGGTCAACCAGGGTTCCGTAAACGTCGAAAGCGAGGGTCATGGTCATCGGTGGGGCTCCTCATCCGGAAGGGGGTTCGGGGTCGTATACTGCAGTCACAGTATCGAGATTTGAACGATCACTCAACACAGTCAGCGATGACGACAGTAATGACCAAAGGAGCGAAACCCACACGCCGGCTATGACTATCCTCAGGACTTTGATTGTTTTACTGGTGCTGGCCGCCACTGCCGCCTGCGCCACCAGCACTCAACTCTACAGGCCCGGGCCATCAACCCTGGGCGCCGAACCGGTGACCGACTTCGACCGCTACCTGGAATCTGTCGAAGCCTATGTCGATACCAATCTGGTGCCGGTGGACGGGTTTGAGCGGGAACAGCAGGTGCAGTGGAACCTGCCGTACCGGCTGGCACCGGCGGCAGGTTGCAGCTCCGGGGATCGTGCCGGGATCCTATTGGTTCACGGTCTGAGCGATTCGCCCTTTGTGTTCCGGGATCTGGCCCGTTACCTGGCGGATCAGTGCGTTGAAGTCCGGACCCTGTTGCTGCAGGGGCACGGCACCCGGCCCGGGGATATGGTGACGGCCAGCGCCGACGTCTGGCGCGATCAGGTGCGCAATCACTTCATTGCCCTGTCGCAGGACGTGGATCGGGCGTTTATTGGCGGTTTTTCTCTGGGCGGGGCACTGGCCACAGATTACGCGCTTTCAGAGACCGGTCCTCGACCGGCGGGTCTGATTGCGGTTGCACCGGCCTGGCAGCTTAACGGTTTGCGGGACTACCTCTGGCTGGCGCCCATCGCCGACGTGTTTGCTGATTTTGTAGAGAAGGAGCCCGAACTTAATCCGGTGAAGTACGAGTCGTTTTCCTTCAACGCCGGCAGTCAGATCGGCGACGTTATATCGGCGGCGCAAAGCCGGATAATCCAGAAGGAAAGCCTCGATATGCCTTTGTTCCTGGCCGCCACGGAGGCCGACTCGGTGATCAATCTCGAGTATCTGGTCACGCAATTCCGGGAGCGGTTTAGCAATCCCGGGAATGCCATGATGATCTTTCGGGATACCCGTAAACCCTGGCCGGTCGCTCAGGCCGATGAGCGCATCCGTTTCCTGAGCAGTTATCTGCCTGATGCCAATATCCTGGAATTCTCTCATCAGTCCCTGCTGATTGCGCCAGACAACGAACTCTACGGCCTGGGCGCGCCACTGCAGCGATGCCTGGAACCGAATAACATCTCTCTGGAGGGTTGCCGGCAGTTGCCGGAGGAAGATCTCTGGTTCAGTGCCTGGCACGACACGGAGCGTCCGGTGTATACCAGCCGGCTGACTTACAACCCCTGGTTCGACGATCTGGCAGAGGCTGTTGGAACATTCATTCAGGCAAACGAATCAGGCGAGGCGCCGTAGCGCCACCGCAGGCATCGGGTTACACTGCCATTCATGAACCCGATTGATACATTCAACCTGGATTTCCGGGCCCTCAGCACCTTTCTGGCGGTGCTTGATGAAGGCAGCGTGTCCCGCGCGGCAGTCAGGCTGGGCGTTACCCAGTCTGCGGTGAGTCACACGCTGGAACGTCTGCGCCAGGCCCTGGGCGACCCCCTGTTCGTGAAGTCCGGGCGCGGCATTGTGCCAACCCGCTACGCACTTCAGGCCGGGCCCCATATCCGCCAGATTTTGGATGACCTGCAGTCGCTGTCCTCGGGCCCGCCGTTCAGTCCCGCCACGGCAGAGTTCACCTTCACGATTGCTGCCAATGACTACCAGCGGGACCTGCTTTTGCCGGGCCTGGTGCGAACGTTGCGGCAGGAAGCTCCGGGCATCAGCCTTCAGGTGATTCCATCTGGCATTCCTCGGGCAGACCTTTTGCGGAAGGATGTCTGTGATCTGGTGATTTCTCCCCACGCGCCGGAGGCGACGGACATTATGCAGCGGGGCCTGATGGCCGATCGCATGGTGGTGTTCTATGATCCTGAACACCGGAAACCGCCAGCGGATCTGCCGGAATACCTTAAGGCAGACCACATTGCCCTGTTGTTCGCCACCGGCGAAAAACCGACTGTGGAAACCGCCATGGACACCCGTGGTCTGGTTCGTCGCAATGTGGTGACGGTCTCCAACTTCTCCGGCCTACCGGAGTTCCTCCGCGGAACAGATATGCTTGCTACGGCCCCGGAGGGCATGAGCAAACACTTACTCCGCGACTTCGCCTGGGTGCCTCTGCCCTTTGATTTCAAACCCTTCACCCTGCTGATGTTGTGGCATCGCCGCAATCAGAACGATCCCGCCCACAAGTGGCTGCGCAATCAGGTGAATGCCGTTGCCGCTACCCTCAACGGTCTTAAAAGTTAATCAATTAGTTTTGCTCATAGGTTGTATGAGCTTTGCTGGCGTTATCTTCTTACCTCCTCTCACCTAGACTGCCATTACTCGGCGGTCGGCCAGGTTGGGAAAGGCTTTCCAAAACACGCTACGAGCACATCCATGTGCGCTTGTTTCGGGCCATCCATGGCCCTCTACAGTTTTGGAACAGCCACTGACACGCCCCGTTCGAACACTTTGCAATCCTCGTGTTGAATATTGCGTTCTTTGTTTCGGGTTTACTTCAACGGTTTTCCTCAAAGGTTCGGGCGGGTATCTGGCGGGGCTTTCCGAAAACGTGGAGCGCCAGGGATGGCGCGACCGAGCCCTACAGGGACGTATTCACGGGCGTTTTTTGGGAGGCTCTACCCACC
>NZ_DDOI01000029.1:76662-88832 GCF_002341575.1 Marinobacter sp. UBA2498
GGAAAGCCCCGCCAGATAGCCGCGTGCACCCAACTCAACGACCAAGGTTTAGTTTCGAACTGCAGGATACTCCCGTATAATTGCGCCCACTTTTTAACCGCAGTTAAACGTACCTTTAACGTACCAGGAAGGATCGCACATGCAATTCGACAACATCCCCGCAGGCAAGAACCCGCCTGAAGACATCTACGTTGCTATCGAAATCCCGGCCAACAGCTCCCCGGTGAAGTACGAACTGGACAAAGACATGGGCGCCCTGCTGGTAGACCGCTTCATGGCGACCCCCATGTTCTACCCGGCCAACTACGGTTTCATCCCGCACACCCTGGCCGACGACGGTGACCCCCTGGACGTACTGGTTGTAACCCCCTACCCGATCCAGGCCGGTTCCGTGATTCGCTGCCGCCCCGTGGGTGTGCTGAACATGGAAGACGAAGCCGGTGGCGACGCCAAGCTGGTTGCAGTTCCCCATGACAAGCTGACCACCACTTACCATGACGTGAAGGAAATTGACGATCTGCCCGAGCTGCTGCGCGACCAGATCAAGCATTTCTTCGAGAACTACAAGACGCTCGAGCCCGGCAAGTGGGTAAAAGTGCAAGGCTGGGACAACGCCGACGCCGCCAGGAAAGCCATCGTGGATTCCGTTAACGCCTACAAAGGCTAAGCCGGACTCTTCTTGGTTTGATGGCATAAAAAAACCGGGCTTAGCGCCCGGTTTTTTTGTTTCTGGATCGAACTCTCCTGTCATCAGCCCCGGGACAGCAGGTCCCGCATGTCACTGATCGCCGAGTTGGCGCGGGAAAGGTAGGCGGCCATGGTCAGCGAGTGGTTGGCCAGTACGCCAAAGCCGCTGCCATTGAGAATCACCGGGCTCCACATTTCGCCCTGAGCGCCCTCAAGCTCGATGATCACCTGCCGTACGCTGGCCATGGCGTTCTTGTCCTGCAGCACTTTCCGGAAATCCACTTCAATTGCCCGGAAGATGTGCAGAAGCGCCCAGGAGCTGCCGCGGGCCTCATAGAAAACGTCATCAATTTTGGTCCAGGGTGTCTTCACGTCTTCTCCGGTCGCTTCCTCAGCAAGAGGATCACCGGAGTTCATGGTGATCACCGAGTCTGATACCGATGCCTTGCCGACACTCTCACCAAGTGTACGGGACAGACTTCCCAGGCGAGTCTCCAGGTCCGCCAACCAGTTGCTCAGGTTATCCGCTCGGGCGAAAAACTGGGCGTCGGCCTGTTCCGGGCTCGACAGCCGGTCAAGGTAACGCTTCAGAGCGGTAATACCCCGACGGTACTCGGCCTCGGTAGACGGGATTGCCCAGCTCTCGCTGTCGAAATGGAACTGGGGCTCGGCGATCGTCAGATCCCGATCTTCCGCGGACTGACTTTGCGAGCGGCTGATGTCTTTGCGCATGGCGCGCGAAAGATCCCGAAGCTGAACCAGAACGCCGTACTCCCAGTTCGGCATGTTATCCAGCCAGAGTCCAGGCGGGAAAATGTCGTTGGAAATATAGCCACCAGGCTTGTCTAACAGGGTTTCTGCGATACGAATCATGGTGACCGTGGTGGCAAAGCCGGTAATGGGCTCCCTTTCCATCGTGTTGGCCACCGACCTCGTGTGCTCGCGCACCGAGAAGGTGTCCGGCTCGCTGCTCCAGATCATGCCGAGCACCAGCGCCACCAGCAGGTAGACCACAACCAACGCCAGAATCAGTTTGCCAATTACGCCGCTGCCGCCGGCATAATCCTGAACATCGTCTTTCTTGTCCTTGAAGTACTGTCTGATTTTGCCTGGCATATGACTTTTAATCCCCTGTCTGTTGATTGTCAGCGGCAAACGGCCTGCCCAGATGGTAACCCATGGCCCCGTCGATACCCAGTTTACAGAGTACCGAGTATTCCGCGGCAGTTTCCACTCCTGTGGCGAAGACTTTCACGCCACGACTGTGAGCGATGGCCACCACAGACTCAAGGTAGAAGCGGTTATCTTCATGGGTGTCGATATTGTGGATGAAGCTGTTGTCGATACGCAGGGCCTGAAACCTCAGATTTCTCAGGTAACTGAACGGTACGCCTCCCACCCCGAAGCGGTCGACCAGTACCGGAACACCGAGTCGCCCCAACGCCCGGACCAGTAGGCCCACCGCGGTCCGGTGGTGATGGATTGCCTGTTCTGAAATACCGATCCAGAGATTCCTTGCCGGCGAACCAGCCTGCCGCAGCTGGTCCAGCAAATCCGTGCGAAATGCCTCGCTGGCCACGGAGGCATTACCAAGCGAGACCGCCAGCGGCTGATCCGGGCTCTGTTTCAGGCAATCGAGCACCCGCTGGACCAGCAGACGATCAAGTTCCGAGATCAGCCCGAAACGCTCAGCCATTGGTACAAAAGTGCCTGCCTTCAAGGCCCCTTCGGCGGAATCGATCCGGGAAAACACCTGATGATAGACCGGCATGAGCCGGCCCTCGTTCACCATAGGCTGGAGCCACAGCGACAGGGCCTGCCGGCGGATCGCCTGACTGATAATCACCCGCCAGGTTTCGAGGTTGTGATGGCCGTCTTTCTCAGGGTCAGCCAGATGGCAGCCACTCTCGACCCTGCTCTGGGCAGCGCGCAATGCTTCGTCCGCGGCCGCCATCAGATCCCGGGCACCACGCCCCTCAAGGGTTCTCGCCAGCCCGGCATGAACAGAGGTGTCCATCGGCGAAGCAAGATCTGCATAGACCCCATCGAGGTCCGTGACCAACTGACGACACCAGACACCGGCATCAGCCGGCATCGCACCGGGCAGAAAAATGGCAAATTCGGCGCCCGTTCGGCGCCCGGCAAACGACCCGGCATGCTGCATGACGAATTCGCCAATCCAGGTTGCTACCCTCAGCAGCAACCGGTCGGCCTCGCTCCGGCCATAGGCCTGGTTATATCCCGAAAAGTCGGCCAGTTGAATCAGCATGAGAATTCCGGGTGCCGCCTTTTCCTCGGACTCCACCTCCACCTTCAGGCGCTGGTCGAAGGCACTCCGGCTGGCCAGCCCGGTGACCGAATCCTCGTTGTTTACCCGGCGCAGGTGCTGAATGAGTTTCGCCTGGCCTTCGAAGAGCTGGCCGAGGTCATCCGCCATCCGGTTCATGGCGTCGGTCACCTGATTGATCTCGCGGGTCGACTTGATAGAGACCCGCCTCCTGAAATCCCGCTGCCCGAGGGCCTTTGCCTGATCCTCCAGTGCATGAAGCGGGCGCAGGGTACGACGAAGCAGAAGGAAAACCGCAAACAGTCCAATCCCCCCGATGACGGCAGTACTGGCAGTCAACCCGACGGTGATTCGCCAGAGGTCCTCATAGGCGCGACCGGGATGGCTGATTACCTGCACGGTTCCCAGACGGCTCCAGCCACGGACGACTTCTGCCTCGGCAACTGGCAGCGGAAGATCTGCGAGGTCGCGGAACCAGGCGGGGACAGCCACTTTATTGAGCGTCATGGCCCGACCGGCAACCTGCTCGCCCTGATGATTCAGATAGCTGACTGACAGGTAGCGGCCACTATCAAACACCGCATCAATGAGGGAGGCGGAGGCGACCGGATCGCGGCCGTCGATGGCATTGGACAGGGACAACCCGATGGCCGTGGCCCCGTCACGGGCATGACCTGCCAGCTGATCCGAGACATAGTCCCGGAAATAACCGTAGCTGGTGATAAACACCGCAACCAACAGGGTAACCAGCAGACTTCCGGTCAACACCAGAAGCAGGGTTCGCAATGTGACCGCACCCTGTTGCGTCTGCTTCAGGGGGATGTGCTTCCGTGCCATGGGGAGCTTCTCCGCATTGGCTGTGAGCCAGCCGGCCAGGTGTTTGTGACCTGCACCGCAGAGTTGACAAACATTTACATAGCGCAACCTACGCCGACAACATTAAACACTATAGACTCTGCAAAAGGACTAAGGTTGAAAAATCGTCCACACCGGGAAAGGACGACCAATAATGAAAAAGAGACAGGCCCGAGCAACATGAACGACGAAAGCCAGAAAGAAAAACTCAGGCAGCATTTCGCACGCCGTGTGACAACCCAGGCCCGGGTTGTTCTGGATACCTGGCAGAAAATTCACGAGGACCGGGACAAGGCTTCGGCCCACCGCAACGAGTTCGCCGCGGCTACGGACAAACTGGTGCGCTACGCCCAGCGGTTTGAAATGGACAGCCACGCCCGGGCCGGTCAGACCACGCTGGCGCTGATCAACCAGTGGGAACCCGGATCTGCCCTGAACGAGAGCCTCGAGCGACAACTGCAGGATGCCATCGAGACCTTGTCCCAGAGCACTCTGCGCAGGACCGACCTCAACAGTTCTGAAGCGCCCCACCAATTTCGTCGAACCCCGGTTTACATTGCCCTGGCCAACCAGGAAATGGCAGCCCGCCTGATCCGGCAGCTGGAATTCTTCGGCTTCCGGGCATCCGCTTTTGCCAATGCCGATGAACTGACCGAAGCCTGCGCACTGCACAAGCCGGAAACCATCCTGGTAGACGTCAATTTTGGCGGCTCGCCCAATGCCGGCATTACCACCATCGAACGCCTGCAGGAACGACACGATACGCCGATTCCGATTATTTTCATGAGTGACGAGGACGGTTCTATCGAGACCCGTCTGCAGGCTTCCCGCTGCGGCGGGGAAGAGTTCTTCTACCCTGCTGTCGATCCGGGGCAACTGATCGAAAAGATCGAGACCTACACCCACGGCAACACCGTGGAGCCCTACAAGGTCCTGGTTCTGGATGATTCCCGGGCCCAGGCGAAATATATGGAAACGGTTTTGAAGAAAGCGGGTATGACCGCCCACATCATCACCGACCCGATGCAGATCATCCACGCCCTGGAGGAGTTCTCGCCGGAGATCATCATCCTGGACATGTATATGCCGGGCTGTACGGGCATGGAAATCGCCCGGGTGATCCGCCAGCAGGACCGTTTTCACAGCGTGCCCATCATTTACCTCTCGGCCGAGGAAGACGTGACGAAACAGCTCCATGCCATGAGCCTGGGCGGCGACGACTTCCTGACCAAACCGATCGACCCGAAACACCTGATTGCCACGATCCACAATCGCGGGCGACGCGCCCGCTCGTTGCTGGCCCTGATGATTCGCGACAGCCTGACGGGCCTGTTCAACCACACCCACACCCTCCACCTGCTGGACCAGGAGATCGTGCGGGCGCGCCAGAAACAACAGCCGCTGTGCTTTGCGATGATCGACATCGACTATTTCAAGAAGGTGAACGATACCTTTGGCCACCCGATCGGCGACCGGGTACTGCGCAGCCTGTCGATGTTCCTCAAACAACGCCTGCGCAAGACCGACCACATCGGACGCTACGGTGGTGAGGAATTTGCCATCATCCTGCCCAACACCCGTCCGAGCGATGCCCGGAACGTTCTCAATGAAATCCGGGAGCGATTCTCCGAGTTGCAGCAACCGGCCGGCGACCGGGAATTCAATGTCACCTTCAGTTGTGGCATCGCAGCCTGGGACGACGACACTTCCCAGGCACTGTGCGAGCGGGCCGACCGTGCGCTGTACAGCTCCAAGGAGCTTGGCCGCAACTGCGTAACCCTGGCAGATTCCTGAATCCGGGCCGTGCCGCGGCCCGAATCCCTCCCCCCAGACTTTTCAGACAATTTTCGGTCGGGCATGGCTCAGTCACTGCCCGGCTGCTACCTTTTATGAAACCAACGTCGTATGGAAGTTCGTTCCGCCGTTCACGACAATGATTGTCATCAGCGGAAAGATCCCGTTTCGATTCATTTGCCGGCTTTTTACGACCAATGGACAACAGGAACGATTGTCAAAAAGTGTTGATCTGAACAAAACAAGCACGCACCATTGGGGGAACATGCCGTTAAAATCGGCGATCCTGTAAAAAGACATCAAGGCAGACAGAACCATGTCGACAATTCTCGTGCTCCACGGACCCAACCTCAACATGCTCGGTACCCGCGAGCCGGAGGTCTATGGTTACGAGACACTGGCAGACATCGACGACCGGTTGCGCTCACTGGCAGCAGAGCATGGGCATCATCTGCTGCACCTGCAATCAAATGCCGAATACGAACTGATTGAGCGGGTTCACGAGGCGCGGGCGGAAGGCGTGGACTTCATCATCATCAACCCCGCCGCCTTCACCCATACCAGCGTTGCCCTGCGCGACGCCATGCTGGCCTCGGGAATTCCATTTATAGAAGTGCATCTTTCGAACGTGCATGCCCGGGAACCGTTCCGGCATCACTCCTATTTCTCGGATATCGCCGAAGGCGTTATCTGTGGGCTGGGTAGCCAGGGGTACGACCTCGCACTCCAGGCAGCCCTGAAACGCATTCACCGATAGACCTGACAAAACGGGACTGGACTGACTATGGATATTCGTAAAATCAAGAAACTGATTGAGCTGCTCGAGGAATCTGACGTCGAGGAGCTGGAGATTCACGAGGCCGACGATTCGGTACGCATCTCCCGCCGGCGTGAACCGGCTGCCGGCACCCAGTACGTGAGCCACTACCCTGCGCCAGCGCCTGCCCAGCAGCCAGCTCCGGCGCCGGCAGCGTCCGCTCCGGCTTCGGAAGAGTCCTCTGCGCCAGCGGCCCCGGCCGGACACAGCGTGAAGTCTCCCATGGTAGGCACTTTCTATCGCTCACCCTCGCCCACCGCCAAGGCGTTTGTGGAAGTTGGCCAGACCGTCAATGTGGGTGATGTCATCTGCATCGTGGAAGCCATGAAGATGATGAACCAGATTGAGGCCGACAAGAGCGGCACCATCCAGGACATCCTGGTCGAGAATGGCCAGCCGGTTGAGTTTGACCAGCCCCTGGTCGTCATTTCCTGAACGCGGTGATAGCTACTCATGGCCATGTTAGAAAAAGTTCTGATCGCAAACCGGGGTGAAATTGCCCTCCGGATTCTGCGCGCCTGCAAGGAGCTGGGCATCAAGACAGTGGCAGTGCATTCCCAGGTCGATCGCGACCTGATGCACGTACGGCTTGCCGACGAGTCTGTCTGTATTGGCCCGAACAGCGCGACCGACAGCTACCTGAACATCCCTACCATCATCAGCGCCGCCGAGGTAACCGATTCCGTGGGTATTCACCCCGGCTACGGCTTCCTTGCCGAGAACGCCGATTTTGCCGAACAGGTGGAAAAGAGCGGGTTCCGCTTCATCGGCCCCAAGGCCGAGACTATCCGGCTGATGGGCAACAAGGTGTCCGCCATCAACGCCATGATCAAGGCCGGCGTTCCGACCGTGCCGGGCTCCGATGGCCCGCTGGACGACGATGAAGAGCGGACCCTGAGGATTGCCAAGGAAATTGGCTACCCCGTCATGATCAAGGCGGCTTCCGGTGGCGGCGGCCGCGGGATGCAGGTGGTCCATTCTGAAGCGGCCCTGCTCAAGGGTGTCCAGATCACCCAGAGCGAGGCCAAAAATGCCTTCGGCGACCCGACGGTTTACCTCGAGAAGTTCCTGGAAGCCCCGCGTCACGTGGAAGTGCAGGTACTTGCCGACATGCATGGCAACTGCATTCACCTGGGCGATCGCGACTGCTCCATGCAGCGCCGGAACCAGAAGGTAATAGAGGAAGCACCGGCTCCGAACATCAATCCGGAATCCCGGGAACGCACCCTGAAAGCCTGTACCGATGCCTGTAAGGAAATCGGTTATGTGGGCGCCGGTACGTTCGAGTTCCTGTATCAGGACGGCGAGTTCTATTTCATCGAAATGAACACCCGTGTCCAGGTAGAACATCCGGTCTCCGAGATGGTCACCGGTGTTGATATCGTCCGCGAACAGCTCCGCATTGCCAGCGGCCTTCCGCTGCAATACACCCAGGACGACATCCGGATTTCCGGCCACGCCATGGAGTGCCGGATCAACGCCGAGGATCCGAAAACCTTTATCCCCAGCCCCGGCAAGGTTAAACACTTCCATGCCCCGGGCGGTAATGGTGTGCGGGTGGATTCTCACCTGTACAGCGGTTACACGGTTCCCCCCTACTACGATTCCCTGGTGGCCAAACTGATCACCTGGGGCGACGACAGGGACATTGCCCGGCGCCGGATGAAGAACGCGCTGGACGAACTGGTGGTCGAGGGCATCAAGACCAATCAACCACTGCATCGGAAACTGGTACGCGATGGTGGCTTTAAACAGGTAGACTTCACCATCCACTACCTTGAGAAACTGATGCGGGATTAATCATGCCCTGGATACAACTCCAGATCCCGGCTGATCCGGACAACGCGGATCAGCTGGAGGATCTGCTCATGGAGATGGGCTCTGACGCCGTCTCCATGGAAGATGCCGCCGACCAGCCCCTCTATGAGCCGGACCCCGGCACCACCCCTTTATGGAGCCAGACAACGGTGACCGGGCTGTTCGATTCCGGCCGGGATATCGAGCAGCTCTGCGCCGATATCCGGGATGCCTGGCACCAGCAAACCCAGCAGGCCCTTCCGGAAATCGACGTCACTCTGGTTGAGGACAAGGATTGGGAACGGGCCTGGATGGACGATTTCCAGCCCCTGAAATTCGGCGAGCGGCTCTGGATCGTCCCGAGCTGGCATGACGCACCTGACCCGGATGCGGCGAATCTGATGCTGGACCCCGGTCTGGCCTTCGGTACCGGCACCCATCCAACCACGGCCCTCTGCCTCGAATGGCTTGATGGCCAGGATCCCCATGGCAAGCAGGTGATCGATTACGGCTGTGGCTCCGGCATTCTCGGCCTTGCGGCCCTGCTCCTTGGCGCAGACCATGTGATTGGTGTCGATACCGACCCGCAGGCCCTCGAAGCCAGCCGGGAAAACGCCCGCCGCAACGGTGTCGAAGACAGCAAGCTGGACCTGTTCCTGCCAGACAACGAGCCCGAGACCAAAGCCGACATCATGCTTGCCAACATCCTGGCCCAGCCCCTGATCGGCCTTGCTCCCCATCTTGCCTCGCGGACCAGGCCCGGCGGCGATCTGGTGCTGTCCGGCATCCTGTCTAACCAGGCCCGGGAAGTAATGGCCGCCTATGAGCCATGGTTCGTCATGGACGAGCCCGAGCAGCGGGAAGAGTGGATACGCCTCACAGGACGGCGCCACGACAGATGACGAAACCGGTCTTAACGACTAAACTCCGAAACTCGTAGCCTAGTCGCTTTCAGGAAGAAGCATGACCCAGAGCAGCCTGCAGACACAGTGCCCGAATTGCCAGACCCGCTTCCGGGTAACCGAAGAACAGCTTGGCATTGCCAAGGGCAAAGTGCGCTGCGGGAACTGCATGAAGGTGTTCAATGCCATTGAGCACCAGGTTATCCCAGGCGGTGGCGAGAAACCACGAACCCCCGCCACCCCGGCACAACCCGCAGGTGCATCATCGCCTGCCGGCTCTACCTCCGGCTCCGGCGTCAGCGAGGAGGATTTTGTCTTCGCCGATAACCCGGAAGAAGATGCGGCGGAAGGGCCTTACGCCGGCACCAAGCTGACCTTCTCCGATGACGAGTTAAGCGATAGTTTCCGCAGCTTTGATGAGCGCGACGAAACAGATTACAAAGACGCTGACACCGACGGCCCCGATGAGCAAGTCGATGAGAGCTGGGCCGAAGCCATTCTTCAGGATGACGAGCCAGCATCCCGAAAACCTTCTGCCCCCCAGCGCCCCGAGCCTGCCCCCGAACCGGAACCTGAAGACACCTCTCCCGAACCGGAGCCGAGGCCAGCACCTCGCCCTGAGCTGAGCCTGGAGGAAGAACCGGTGTTTGAGCAGACCGGAACACCCTCCTCCGCGGCGACCGGGCCGGCCAAAGATTCTGATCCGTTCGATGACTTTGTGGACGAATCCGGTTTCGATTTTGATGAGCCGGAGCGACCGGCCGACGCGTTCCATGCCGACCCGCCCTTCCGGGATCTACGCCGGGAGCCGGTTGCTGTCGATTCCGGTGGAAGTGGCGTCCGCACGATCGTGTGGAGCGTGATTGTACTGGGTCTGATCGGTGTTCTGATCGCCCAGGTAACCTGGTTCCAGTTCGATCGACTGTCGGCCATCCCCGAGCTGCGCCCCTTCTATGAGAAAGGCTGTGAACTGGCCGGCTGCGAACTCAAACCGCTGATCAATGTGGAAGCCATCCAGAGCCGGAAACTGGTGGTGCGAACCGATCCGGATAATCGCTCGCAACTGGTGGTCGATGCCGTGATCATTAACCGGGCCGACTTCGAGCAACCCTTTCCCGCCATTGCCCTCACCTTTTCCAACCTGAATGGCGATGTGGTGGCACAGAGTCTGTTCACGCCTGAGGAGTACCTGGCCGGCGAAGGTCGGGAGCTGGACGCCATGCCCACGGATACTCCCGTTCGCATTGCCATCAACATTCGGGATCCGGGCCGTGACGCGGTGAATTACAACATCCTCTTCCGCCCCCACGCACCCTGATGCCGTAAGCAAGTATTCACTCGACAGCCATTCCCGACGGTCATCGTACAGAACAAAAGTCAACCAGAAAGGGCGAAAAATAATCAGTTTTTTCACCGCCCAGCCCCTTCAATCATTGTCCACCCGGCGGTATCATTACCGCCCTTCGGATGCTGGATCGGTTACTTATTGAACAACCGCTCAGCCCGACCTTTGCTTAACCCGCTGTGACACGGACTCAGATCATGCTGCCAACGGCAAAAATCGGGCCGTACACTTTGCCCAACCCCTTGATTGTTGCGCCCATGGCTGGCGTGACAGACCGCCCTTTCCGTCTTTTGTGCCGGAGGTTGGGCGCGGGTCTGGCGGTGTCGGAGATGGTCATAGCGGACAGCAAACTCTGGCATACGCGCAAATCACAGACCCGCCTGAACCATGAAGGCGAGCCTGAGCCCCGCTCGGTGCAGATTGCCGGCGGCGATCCGCAAATGCTGGCCGATGCCGCCCGTCAGAATGCGGAATTCGGCGCCCAGATCATCGACATTAATATGGGCTGCCCGGCCAAGAAGGTCTGTAACAAGGCCGCCGGTTCCGCCCTGATGAAAGATGAAGCCCTGGTTCGCGACATTCTGGAGTCGGTGGTTCAGGCGGTTGATGTCCCAGTCACCCTCAAGATGCGAACCGGATGGGACCGGGAAAACCGCAATGCACTGGTTATTGCCCGAATGGCGGAGGATGCCGGCATTCAGGCAGTGGCCATTCACGGTCGGACCCGTGCGGACAAATACGAGGGCAATGCCGAGTACGACACCATCGCCGATGTGAAATCCCGCATCAGCATTCCGGTGTTTGCCAACGGGGATGTTACATCGCCTGAGAAAGCCCGGGACGTCCTTCGCCATACCGGCGCCGACGGCCTGCTGATTGGCCGCGCTGCCCAGGGCAGCCCCTGGATTTTCCGGGAAATCCGGCATTTCCTGGAAACCGGTAGCCACATGGCCGCACCGGAGCTTGATGAGGTCGAGGAAATTCTGACCGAGCATCTCCAGGCGTTGCATGCTTTCTATGGTGAGACCATGGGCGTGCGTATTGCCAGAAAACACGTGGGCTGGTACCTGCAGTCCCACGATCCGGGTAAACAGTTCCGCAAACGCTTCAACGCGATCGACGATGCGCTGGAGCAGAGAGACACGATTCAACGGTATTTTGCAGGCTTACGAAATGGAGAGGTATTCGCAGCATGAGCGCTGAGACTTTGGCAAACGACAACCTGAGCACCCCGGCCAACGATGATATCCATCAGTTGCAGACGGTGAACAGCAGCGGCAACACCGTCACCCTGCGCGACAGCGTTGAGGTCGCCCTGAAAAACTACTTCGCCCAACTGGACGGCGCTCCGGTGACCGAGGTCTACCAGCTGGTGCTTTCCGAAGTGGAAGCCCCGCTGCTTGAACAGGTGATGAAATACACCCGCAACAACCAGACCAAGGCCTCCACCATGCTGGGCCTGAACCGCGGGACCCTGCGCAAAAAGCTGAAGCAGTACGGTCTGCTATAATCCAGACACCCTGATTTGAAGAGGGCCTCCCGGACACCATTCGCGAGGCCCTTATTCGTTCATCTCCAGCGAAGAAAGTGACCCATGGCAAACCAGGCTAACACCTCCGTCCGTCGCGCTTTGATCAGCGTGAGTGATAAAACCGGCATCGTCGATTTCGCCCGCGCCCTCGCCGC
>NZ_DDOI01000029.1:88915-94117 GCF_002341575.1 Marinobacter sp. UBA2498
TATTTCGGCCGTGCCCTGACCGAACGCGGCGTTGAGCTGCTCTCCACCGGTGGCACTTACCGGCTCCTGAAAGAAAACAGCATCCCGGTAACCGAAGTCTCCGACTACACCGGCTTTCCCGAGATGATGGATGGCCGTGTAAAAACCCTGCACCCGAAGATTCATGGCGGGATTCTCGGGCGCCGGGGCACTGACGATGCGGTGATGTCCGAGCATGGCATTAGCCCTATCGATATGGTTGTGGTCAATCTCTACCCCTTCGAGGAGACCGTTGCAAAGCCGGACTGTGATCTGGCGACCGCTATCGAGAACATTGATATCGGCGGTCCGACCATGGTTCGCGCTGCTGCCAAGAACCACAACGACGTCGCCATCGTGGTCAACGCCAGTGATTACAGCCGGGTCCTCAAGGAACTGGAGGCCAACGATGGCCAACTGACCTACAGCACCCGGTTCGATCTGGCCGTAAAAGCGTTTGAGCACACCGCTGGCTACGATGGCGCCATCGCCAACTATCTGGGCGGCCGCACGCCGGATAACGACAACGCTGATTTCCCCCGCACCTTCAACGCCCAGTACGTGAAGGTCCAGGACATGCGTTATGGCGAAAACCCGCATCAGCGCGCCGCATTCTACGCCGAGCGCAACCCCAAGGAAGCCTGCGTGGCCACGGCCAAACAGCTTCAGGGCAAGGAGCTCAGCTACAACAACGTGGCCGATACCGATGCCGCCCTGGAATGCGTGAAGCCTTTCGCGGATCCGGCCTGCGTGATCGTCAAACATGCCAATCCCTGTGGTGTGGCGATCGGCGCCGATATCCGTCAGGCCTACGACCTGGCGTTCGCCACGGACCCCACATCGGCTTTTGGTGGCATCATCGCCTTCAACCGTGAGCTGGATGCGGAAACTGCCAAAGCCATCATTGATCGCCAGTTTGTGGAAGTGATCATCGCGCCGACCGTTGCTCCGGAAGCAGTGGAACTGGTAGCCGCAAAGAAGAACGTGCGTCTGCTTGCGTGCGGCGAGTTTGACGGCGACCGTGCCCGTTCCATGGATTACAAGCGTGTAACCGGTGGTCTGCTCGTTCAGGACCGGGACCTGGGCATGGTGGCCATGGAGGACGTCAAGGTGGTCACTGAGCGCCAGCCCTCCGAGCAGGAACTCAACGACCTGTTGTTTGCCTGGGAAGTGGCTAAATACGTCAAATCCAACGCCATTGTCTATGCCAAGGCGGGTCGCACCATCGGCGTCGGCGCTGGCCAGATGAGCCGTGTTTACAGCGCGAAGATTGCCGGTATCAAGGCCGCCGACGAGGGCCTGGAAGTGAAAGGGTCGGTCATGGCGTCCGATGCCTTCTTCCCGTTCCGCGACGGCATTGACGCTGCTGCGGCGGCTGGTATCACCGCTGTCATCCAGCCTGGTGGCTCCATGCGCGATCAGGAAGTGATTGATGCGGCCAACGAACACGGCATCGCGATGGTCTTCACCGGCATGCGCCACTTCCGGCACTGAGGGGTTATCACCATGAATATTCTCGTTATTGGCTCCGGCGGCCGCGAACACGCCCTGGCCTGGAAAGCCGCGCAATCCCCCAAGGCAGACCGTGTTTTCGTGGCGCCCGGCAACGCCGGCACGGCACGGGAAACCGGCCTGGAAAATGTCGACATCGACGTGATGGACCTGGACGGTCTCGCCAACTTCGCCGCCACCAATCATGTCGGGCTTACCATCGTCGGCCCGGAGGCGCCGTTGGTTGCAGGCATCGTCGACAAATTTGAGCAGCGTGGCCTGAGGGTTTTCGGCCCGAGTGCCGGCGCTGCCCAGCTTGAGGGCTCCAAGGCTTTCACCAAGGATTTTCTGGCGCGCCACAAAATCCCGACAGCCGGCTACGGCAACTTCACTGATGTGGACGAAGCCCTGGCCTATGTTCGCCAGCAGGGCGCTCCAATCGTCGTCAAAGCCGATGGCCTGGCTGCCGGCAAAGGCGTGATCGTTGCGATGACCCTGGAAGAAGCCGAAGATGCCATCCGCGACATGCTGGCCGGGAACGCGTTTGGTGATGCCGGTAGCCGTGTCGTCATCGAAGAGTTTCTGGAAGGCGAAGAAGCCAGCTTTATCGTGATGGTGGATGGCGAGCACGTTCTGGCCATGGCCACCTCCCAGGATCACAAACGCGTGGGCGACGGCGACACCGGTCTCAATACCGGTGGCATGGGCGCCTACTCGCCGGCCCCGGTGGTGACCGCGGATGTTCATCAGCGCATCATGGATGAAGTGATCTATCCGACCGTGCGCGGCATGGCGGCCGAGGGCCATCCCTATAAGGGGTTCCTCTACGCCGGCCTGATGATTGACAACAGCGGCACCCCCAAGGTGATCGAGTTCAACTGCCGTTTTGGCGACCCGGAAACCCAGCCGATCATGCTGCGGATGAAGTCGGACCTTGTGGAACTCTGCGACGCGGCCATCGACGGCAAGCTCGACCAGTGCGATTCCGAATGGGATGACCGCGCCTCCGTCGGTATCGTGCTGGCAGCCGGGGGTTACCCGGGCAGCTATAACAAGGGCGACGCCATTTCCGGCCTGCCGGACACCGAGACCGAAGGCGAGAAAGTGTTTCACGCCGGCACCCGTCTCAACGGAGACCAGGTGGTTACCAACGGCGGTCGGGTGCTCTGCGCCACGGCTCTGGGCAATACCGTCACCGAAGCACAGAAGCGTGCGTATGAGCTGGCCTCCCGGATCCGGTGGGATGGCGTGTTTTATCGCAAGGACATCGGCCACCGCGCCATCGGCCGCGAGACCCACTGAGCCTGGCCGACCGATCCGATCCTATTCTCAATCCCCGGCCGACCGGGGATTTCTTCGCCTGACCTGACACCTGCCTGCGTCATAAGCACTGACTATTGACTTTATAGTTACGGAACCGTAAAGTTTCGCCCGAACGTAATAGTAATGATTGTCACTTACATTTCGAAAAACAAATGGTAATGGAGATTAACCACATGTTTAAACCTTCCCGCTTATCACTGGCCGTGGCTGTCAGCCTTGCCCCGGGCGCCAGTTGGGCAGTCGGCGATGATCAGCCCCAGATGCTTGAACCCATGGAAATCATTGGCGATGCGTCCGCAGCCCAGACCTTGCCAGGGTCAGGCTACGTCGTTGGTGAGGCGCAGTTGAAAACCGAGGTTGAGACCGACATCAACCAGGTGCTGAAAACCGTCCCGGGCGTCTATGTGCGGGAAGAAGAAGGCCTGGGCCTGCGCCCCAATATCGGCATCCGCGGCGCCACGGCCGAGCGCAGCAGTAATATTACCCTGATGGAAGATGGCATTCTGATCGCACCGGCGCCCTACTCCAATCCGGCCGCCTATTATTTTCCGACACTGAAGCGCATGTCCTCGCTGGAAGTACTCAAGGGTGCCCCGCTGCTGCGCTATGGCCCGCAAACCACCGGTGGTGTCATCAACCTGATTTCCACACCCATTCCCGATCAGCGGCAGGGCTATGTTGAGACAGTCACCAACGACCGCGGCTCCACCGACGTTCATGTAACCTATGGTGACACGGCCGGCGACTGGGGCTACCTGCTTGAGACCGTCCAGCGCTCCGCGAAAGGCTTCAAGGAGATTGACCGCAGTAACCGCGATACCGGCTTTGATATCGAAGACTATGTCGGCAAGCTGCGCTGGCAGGGAGAGCGCCAGAGCGTGACAGCCAAGCTGCAATACTCCGAGGAAACCTCCAACTCCAGTTACCTCGGCCTGACCGATGCGGACTTCAGCCAGGATCCGAACCGGCGTTACGGGTTGTCCAGCATCGACCAGATGAACAATACCCACTCCGGTATCAGCCTGACCCATCAGTTCGACTGGAGTAATACCGTAAGCAGCACGGCCACCCTCTATCGCAACGACTTCAAGCGGAACTGGTTCAAGCTCAGCGGCGGCGGAAGCATCATCGACTCGGCAAACGGCGGCGACGCCAATGCCCAGGGTATTCTGGACGGCACAGTTGACGCCAGCGGCCTGGATTACAAAAACAACGCCAGGGACTACCTGTCCGAGGGCGTGCAGGTAAACTTTGATGTCGACATGGGCAGCCACCAGTTTGATTTCGGCGCCCGCTACCACGAAGATGAAATGGATCGTTTCCAGCCGGTCGATGTTTATGACCAGGTCAACGGCTCTCTGGTGTTCCAGAACACTGTCGCCCCCACGGGCAGCAATAATCGCTTTGAGACCGGCGAAGCCCTGAGCTTCTGGGCGCTCGACACCTGGCAGGCGACGGACAAGCTCAGCGTTAACCTCGCCCTGCGCTACGAGGATGTACAGACCAGCCGCACCCAATACGCGGATCCCGGCCGCACAACCGTCGACAGCACCCGCGCCAATGACAGTGCTGAACTCCTGCCCGGCGCTTCCTTTACCTATGACCTGTCCCAAAGCTGGCAGGTTCTGGGTGGCGTGCACCGGGGTTTCTCCCCTCTCGGAGGTGGTGCCAAGGCAAACGAAGATCCGGAAACCAGCAAGAACTGGGAGGCCGGCCTCCGGTACTTTGGCAATGCGTTCTTCGCGGAAATGATCGGCTTCTACAGCGACTTCTCCAACAAGGCCGAAAACTGTTCCGTGGGCTCGCCGTGCAGCAATGGCGCCACCTCTGGCAGTTTTGTAACCGGCGAGGCTGAAATTTCCGGTGTTGAGTTCCAGCTCCAGACCGGCACCCGGGCAGGCGAGTTCTACCTTCCGGTCAGCCTTACCTACACCTTTACCCAGGCGGAAATCAGCAAGGACAATGCCGCTTCGGGCCTGAAAAAAGGCGAGCAGCTCAAGGACGTACCTGAAAACCAGATGAGCTTCCGGACAGGCATGGAACACCCGAGTGGCTGGGACAACTACCTTGTGGCCACCTACGTCGATGAGATGTGTGCCAGCGCAGGATGCAACAACACCGCCACGAAACTGGACGAGACCGAGTCCCTGTTCCTGGTCGATTTCATCAGCCGCTACGCACTGACCGCCAGTGCCGATGTCTTCCTGAAAGTGGACAACCTGTTCGATGAACAGCAAATTGTCTCACGTTTGCCCGATGGCGCCATGGCGAACCTGCCGCGCACCGCTTCACTGGGGTTAAGCGTTAATTTCTGACGAATGACCGGGTTGGCCTGGTTTCCGGGCGAACCCGCTGTGAATGGCCCACTGA
>NZ_DDOI01000029.1:94258-97712 GCF_002341575.1 Marinobacter sp. UBA2498
TGAATGGCCCACTGATGAGACCCGGCCCGTTGGCCGGGTCTTTTTTTATGCCGGGCAGGGGAAGCAATTCCCATTCTCCGGCCCGAGAGTAAGGTAGACTGCGGACACAAAGTTCCGACCACATCGCCCAAAGGAGTCCCTTCGATGCGCCGCCCGTCACCGGTATACCTGCTGATCATACTGGCCGCTTCCCTGCTGTTCAGTGCCTGCTCTCGTCAGGACATCTACCAGACCGCGATTGATTTTGAACGATCATCGGCGGGTCTGGAGGCGGCGAGCGTGGCAGTGGGCAACCTTGACATCGCCTATCTCAGGAACCAGGAAATGAGCGCAGGCGACACCATCGTCATGATCCATGGCTTCGGGGCCAACAAGGACAACTGGACCCGTCTGGCCGGCCACCTGACCGACGACTTCAATGTCTATGCGATCGATCTGCCGGGGCATGGTGACAGCAGCAAGCCCCTCGACATCGGCTACCGCCTGGAAGATCAGGCCGGTTATGTCGCACGCATCCTCGACGCGCTGTCGGTTGATGAGGCACACGTCATGGGTAACTCCATGGGCGGGGCGATTACCGCGCTTTACGCCGCCAATCATCCGGACAAGGTGCAATCAGCGGTACTGTTCAGTCCCGCCGGCATCCTGGAATACGAGAGCGAACTGGTGGATCTGGTTAAGGCCGGTGACAACCCCCTGATTCCGAAACAGCCCGGTGACTTTGAACGCCTGATGGACTTCGCACTGGAGAAAAAACCGTTTGTGCCCTGGCCCATTATGGGCGTGCTGGAGGAGCGCGCCATCGCCAACCGGGAGGTCAACGAGGTCATCTTTGCCGCCATTCGCGATGCCGGTTCCGGGGCAGATTTCCGCAATGCCATTACCCGTATCCAGGCCCCAGTTCTGATCATCTGGGGCAAGGAAGACCGGGTGATCAACTACCGGAACGGCGAGGTGTTTGCAGCAGCAATCCCGGATGCCAGGCTGGAGCTGATGGAAGGCATCGGCCACGCTCCAATGGTGGAGGCCCCGGAAGAATCCGCAGAACTGTTCCGGGCGTTCCTCGGCCAACCGGTCAGGTGAGCCTCGACCAAGCAATATGCCAGCATTCCACCTTCAGCGACTACAAGGGCACGGCAAAACAGGGTAGCCTAGCAACCATTGTGCTTTCGACGTCTGAAATGATACCTCATGCCTGAAGCGATCTGGATTACCTTTGCCTTCAGTCTTGGCCTGCTGGTCAAGCTCGTTGGTCTCCCTCCCCTTGTTGGCTACCTGGCTGCCGGCTTTGTGCTCAGTGGCATTGCCGAGGCAACCGGCGTTGTTATTGAGGAGACCGCTGTTCTCCAGCACATCGCGCACCTTGGCGTGCTCCTCTTGCTATTCACCGTGGGGCTCAAGCTGAAGCTCCGATCCATCGTCAGTCCGGAAGTGATTGGCGGCAGCCTTCTGCACTTTGGCATCACCTGCGCGGTATTTACCCCCGGTGTCTACCTGTTGATGGACCTCGATTGGTCGACCGCGCTGATGCTGGCCATCGCCTTGTCATTCTCGAGCACGGTGCTGGCCGCCAAGGTTCTTGAATCCAAACGGGAACTGCGGGCGTTCCATGGCCGGGTCGCCATCGGCATCCTGATCATGCAGGATCTGATCGCCCTGGTTGTCATGAGCCTGGCCGCTGGTAAAACGCCCTCCGAATGGGCCCTGATTGTATTCGGACTTCCCCTGCTTCGCCCTCTGCTGTTCCGGTTGCTCGATGCCAGCGGCCACGACGAACTGCTGGTGCTCCTGGGACTGCTTCTGGCACTCGTTGTCGGCGGGCTTGGCTTTGAGGCCGTCGGCCTCAGCTCGGAGCTCGGCGCGCTGGTTTTCGGTGCCATGCTGGCCAATCACCCCCGGTCGCAGGAACTCTCCAAGTCGCTCTGGAGCGTCAAGGAAGTGTTCCTGGTGGGTTTCTTCCTACAGATTGGCATTGGCGGTCTGCCCGACGGGGATGCGCTCATTTTCGCAATCATTGCGGGGCTGGTGCTGCCACTGAAAGGCATCCTGTTCTTCTTCCTGCTGCTGGCCTTCCGTTTACGGGCCCGCAGCGGCTTCCTGAGCGCCCTGGCACTGACCAACTACAGCGAATTCGGCCTGATTGTGGCAAGCGTTGCCTTGCCGGAGTGGTTGGTCCCTCTGGCAATTTCGGTGTCGCTGTCGTTCCTGGTTTCTGCCCCGATCAACCGGTTTGCGCACGGCCTTTATGAACGTTACTCCCAGGATCTCAGCCGCTTTGAAGGCAGCAAACATCATCCCGATGAACAACCGATTTCCCTCGGGGATACCCGCGTCCTGATCATGGGCATGGGGCGGACAGGGACCGCAGCCTACGACTGGCTCTGCGAGGATCAGCCCAAACTGATGGGGCTGGATTCCGACCCTGCAAAAGCCAGTCAACACCAGAAAGAAGGCCGCAACGTGGTTTTTGCTGATGCCGAGGATGCGTCCTTCTGGAACGGGTTGCACATGCCTGCAGTGCAGTCGGTGATCCTGGCAATGGGTGACATAGAAGGCAAACTGATCGCCGCCCGAATGCTGCGCAAACTGGGTTTCAAGGGTTTTATCGTGGCCCACACCATGTATGAAGATGAGGCAAAACAGATCCGGGAAGCCGGGGCCGATGAAGCCTACCTGACCATGAGTGAAACCGGCGTGGCCCTTGCCAGTCATCTGATCGATAAAAAGCCCGCCAAACCATCCCTGGTTGTCGGCAAACCTGATTAACTGTATCGGCGATTACAGTCGACGTTCAGGGCTTTTCGAGCGCGCAGGTTCGAAAACCAGTATATACGTCGTTCCGAAGCGGAAGATAGGCCTGCCGATAGGTACCCCGGATAAGGCAGGATGACGTTGCACAACTGCCCCCCTTGGTGACTTTGTGATCACCGAACTGCAGGGTGGACATGAAAGGGTACATATCCACTTTGAAACCGTCGTAGGGCAGGAACTGATCGCCGGTCCACTCCCAGACCGTGCCAGTCATCTGCCGGCAGCCGAACGGACTGTCACCCGCAGGAAAGTCGAACACCGGGCTCTGCGCCATGGCGCGCCCGTTGAGATCCGCCAGCTGTTCGGTCGGCGCCGAGTTGCCCCAGGGAAAGCGCCGGAAGGGCTCGCCCGGGCGATTGCCCAGAGCCGCGACTTCCCACTCGTATTCCGTCGGCAGCCGACGCCCCGCCCAACGGCACCAGGCCTCCGCCTCCCAGAATGTCACGTGAGTGACCGGTGCATCCGGATTGAGCGGCTGCCAGCGATCGAACACCCGCTCCTGCCACTGCTCATCATGCCAGCGCCAGTAAAGCGGGTGGCGGGGCGTCCGTATAAAAGGCTCGTCACTGCCGTGAACCAGGGCAACATCGGTTTCGGTCTGAAGCCATTTCCGCCCGCCAAAAGACCAGAGCTCTGGCCGCCG
>NZ_DDOI01000030.1:0-2960 GCF_002341575.1 Marinobacter sp. UBA2498
AGGAGACCATATACGGATTAGCAAAGCGTAATCCGACAGACTGCGGACACCCTCGATCAACCTAAGAGCCCGTCAAATCCAGATCACGAAGGCGCCCAAGAAGCCCATCGACCAGCCCAGGCTCTGCCAATACATCGTCCCACTGCAGTCGCGCAGGCTTGCCGTCGAGATACCACAGGCGGTTCGCCAATATCTCTGCATCACCGCCATCATGGGTAACGCAGATCATCGCCATATCAGGTTGCGAGTTCAGGATTCCGGCGATCAAGGCTTTCAGTTCGCCGGCCATGATGGGGTCCAGCGAGGCAAACGGCTCGTCCAGCAAGAGCAAGTCCGGTTTCACCGCCAGGCAACGGGCCAGGGCGGCTCTTCGGGCCATACCGAGTGACAGTTGGTCCGGGAGATAATGGCCGTATCCGGCCAGGCCAACCTGGCCCAGCAACGTCCCGGCCTCGTCATCGCTGGCACCAACCAGCCTGAGATTGGCGTGTAAAGTCCGCCATGGCAGCAGGCGATGCTCCTGAAACAGGTAGCCCACCCGGAGCTGCTCCCGGCCGATAACGGCGCTCTCTGGCACCGATTTATCGAGACCGGCAATGGCGTTCAGTAACGTGGTCTTGCCGATTCCCGAGGGTCCCAGCAGGCAGATGCGGTCGCCTCGCGCAATGGTTGCGAAGACCTCTCCGAGCACCGGCTGGCCGAAATCGCGGCCGGCGATTCTGAGTTCAAGCATGGGCGGCCTCCGGTTGTCGCCAGCGACTGGATCGGCGCTCAAGAGGCTGAAGTATGGCCAGTTCAATCAGCTGGACGATGGCAATAAACGCCAGGCTGTAGGCATGAATGGCGGCCACGTCGAAAACCTGAAACGCCATATGCAACTGGAAGCCAACGCCGCTGGAACGGCCGAGCAGCTCCACCACCAGGACAATTTTCCAGATCAGGGCCAGGCCGCCCCGGGTAGCCGCCATGAGATAGGGAAACAGCTGGGGTACCCAGACTTCCCGCAACCGTTGCCACCGGGTGAACTCGTAAACAGTGGCCATCTCCTCGAGCCTATAGTCCAGGCTGCGGGCGCCCTCCCGGACGGTAACCGCCACGTTGGGCACTTTGTTGATCACGACCGCCATCACGGCAGCCACTTCCACCAGGCCGAACCACACGTACATAAGGATGATGGTGACCAGCGCCGGCAGGTTGAGTAACAACACCAGCAGGGGATCGAACAGGGCATTGGTGGTTTGTGACCGGCCCATCACAATGCCGATGGCGGTGCCAATCGCCATGGCCAGAACAAAGGCGACCACCACGCGGGCCAGGGTCGCCCCCAGGTGATGCCAGAGCTCGCCGGACGCCGACTCCCGAACCATGGTGTCCAGTACGTTCGCCGGCGTTGGTAAAAGGGGCGACTGAAGCAGCCAGGCCGTCAGCGCCCAGAGCACGACAAACGAGGGCAGAACTATCCAGTAGCTCCAGAGCGGCGGGCGGCCGGTAGGGCCTTTCACGGCTGGCTCCGGTAAAACAGATTGGCGGGCATCAGGCGGTCCGGGTCGGCACCTGTGAGGGTCATCAATCGCTGCAGGTCTGCAATACGCTGTTCTGTTTGTGGCGCAGGCGTGCCGGCGACGAAGCCCTCGCGCAATGCCGTGAAGACGCCATCTTCAGGATTACCCATCAGGGGACGCAAGCGTTGCCAGGGTGATTCACTGTCCGCCAGCTCGGCTTTGGCCTCTTGAAGGGAGGCCGCGAAACCATCTATCAACGATCCATGATCGGTCGCCCATTTCGCAGGGAAGACATAACCCAGCACCGGCAGGTTGCGATCCAGGTCCAGCTCAGTGAGCAGATCGGCCATGCTGAAGGCCGACCGCCAGCCGCCCTCACCCCGGAGACGGGCCGCGAAATGCCAGTAGGTGACGATCACGTCTACCTGTCCCCGCTTGAGAGCCTGGCTGAGCAGCGGCGGAGCAGCGAACTGGATCTCTGCGGATTCGTCCAGATTGATACCCTGCCGCTCCGCGACTTTCTGGAGCAGTATCCAGCCCTTGCTGTCCGGCCCGCCGGCTACGCCGATGCGCTTGTCCGCCAGATCCGCCACCGAGCGGATCGGGGAAGTCTCGGCGACAACGATATCGCCGATCTGGGATGAAAAAGGCACATAAAGGTAGGGCGCTCCTGCCTGAAACCTGGACTGCGCCCACAGCAGGTCGGCCACTGCGCCATTCACCGAACCGCTGGTGACCGCGAGCCTGGAGGCCGGCAGGTTGGCCACCGGTTTCAGGTCCAGCCGAAAGCCATGCTCCCGGTCCAGCTCCCGATGCAGGAGATGGTCGAGCTCCCAGTGGGCGGTGCCAAACTGCAACACGCTGACAGACAGCACGGGCAGGTCAGACGCTTCTTCCCGGGCATGGACACTGCCTGCGAGACTCAGGAAAAGACCCAGCACGGCGGCCATTCCCTTTTTGATCCAGGGATCGGCAAGCGAGGATCGGGAGACGGTCGTTATTGTTGGTTGTAGGCTCATTGCTCCACGATACGAAGCCCACAGCCTTGCAAGAATAGTACTTTGGTGCCTGTTTTTTGGTGCGATGGTCGCATTCAACCCGAGACCAAGATGGCGTGTAATGAAACCATCACAATAATAAACAGAGGATCGGAACCGATTCCGGCGATTCTCTGCACAGGAGGCCGCCATGCTGAACGAGCTCGAAGCCGCACTCTCTACCGAGAACTACCCTTCCGAAAACTGCCATCATGATTCTGAAAAAACGCTATCATGATTCGGAAGCCATTCCCGACACTGAAAACAAACAGGTAGACCCATCCATGGAGCCGGCTTACAAGATTCTGATTGCCGACGACCACCCACTGTTCCGCGAAGCCATCAGCAGCGTTATCGCCTCTGGCTTTGAGGGCAGCGAGATCATCGAAACCGACGATCTGGACAGCGCTCTCGACATTAG
>NZ_DDOI01000030.1:2996-3690 GCF_002341575.1 Marinobacter sp. UBA2498
TCTCGACATTACCCGTGAGAATGACGACCTGGCCCTGATCCTGCTGGACCTGAACATGCCCGGCATGCATGGTCTTAACGGCCTGATCACCCTGCGCAACGAAGCCCCGACGATTCCGGTGGTTATTGTCTCTGCCGAGGAAGACAAGCAGGTGGTGCTGCAGGCCATTACCTACGGCGCCTGCGGCTTCATTACCAAGTCCTCGCCCAGGGCCCAGATGACCGAGGCCATCCAGCAGATCCTGAACGGCAATGTCTATCTGCCTTCGGACATCATCCGAACCGGCAAGGAGAGCAATACTCGTCGTAGTCGCAATGAAGACAACCCGATTTCACCGGAGCTGCTCAACTCACTGACACGTCGGCAGCTGCTGGTGCTCGAGCGCATGTCCAAGGGCGAATCCAACAAGCAGATCGCCTATAACCTGAACATCGCCGAGACCACGGTGAAGGCCCATGTATCAGCGATACTTCGCAAGCTCGGGGTTCACAACCGCGTGCAGGCGATTCTCTCTGCCAGCGATGTGGATTTCAGTCAGTATCTGAAGCGGTAATAAGGTCAGGGTTTGACAGGCTAAAAGCAAAAAGGGTCAGGTGACATGTTCATCTGACCCTTTTCGTATGAGACCGCAGTCAGCTTCTCAGTAGATGACTCAGCGCACTGCGCAGCTTCAGAGGCTTCACCGGCTTGTTCA
>NZ_DDOI01000030.1:3769-18354 GCF_002341575.1 Marinobacter sp. UBA2498
GGCTTCACCGGCTTGTTCATCAGCAGGTGCCCAAGTTCGCGGATATGCTGCTTGAGTTCATTGGTGTAGTTAGCCGTAATCATCACCACTGGCGCCGGACATCTCCGGCGGCCATTGATCTCCGCCACCACATCCACGCCGTTTTCATCGTTGTCCAGATGATAGTCCGCCAGGATCAGGTCCACTGCACTGGTAGCCGGATCCAGCTGACGCTCGAGATCCTCAAGGGACACCGCCGTCACCACCTGGCAGTCCCAACCTTCGAGCAGGGTTTGCATGCCCTGGCAAATAGACTGGTCATTGTCGATCACCCAGATCCGGGCACCGCCAAGACCACTATCGAAAGACGCGGCTCGATTCTGGTCGGCACCCGGTTGCCGGGGCTTCAGTTTGCCGACCGGGACCCGGACGCTGAAGACTGACCCCCTGCCCTCGATGGAATTCACCGTCACCTCGTGCCCAAGCATGCGGGATATCTTGTCCACGATGGCCAGACCAAGCCCAAGGCCTTTATCGGGTTGTGAGCCAGCCGGACGGATGCGTTTGAATTCCTGGAAGATCTCGGTGAGTTTGTCCTCGGGAATACCAGGGCCGGTATCCCACACCTGCAACAGGACATGGTCCTTTTGTCGACGGCAGCCAAGCAGAATCCGGCCGTTGCCGGTATAACGGATGGCGTTGGTCAGGAAATTCCGGAGGATCCGCGCCAGCAACTGGGAATCCGACTCCACAATCGCGGAGCTGGCAACGAAATCCAGTTGCAGCCCCTCGGCCGTGGCCATCTGCCGGAATTCCCGGGCGATGTTATTGAGCAGGTCCCGAAGATCAAAGGCGGTGACATCCGGTTTGATAACGCCGGCATCGAGCTTGGAAATATCCACCAGGGTGCCCAGAAGGTTTTCGACGTCGTCCAGAGAGGTACTGACCGACCGAACCAGGCCTTCCGCCTTGGGCCCGAACGACTGTTCCAGCAGAGCACTGGTAAACAACCGTGCGGCATTCAGAGGTTGCAGCAAGTCATGGCTGACCGCAGCGAGGAACTTGGTTTTCGAGAGATTGGCCCTCTCGGCCTCCAGCTTGGCATCCCGAAGCCGGGCTTCTACGGCAGCCCGTTCGGTGATTTCCTGGCGCAGCTGGTTGTTCAGGCCGGTCAGGGCCGCGGTGCGCTCCTTCACCCGTCGCTCCAGGTTGTCATAGGCCTGTTCCAGTGCCAGGGCGGTCTTGCGGCGGTCGGTGATGTCCCGTATCAACACAAAGAAACCGATGATGTCTCCCTGCTCATCGAAATTGGGAACGTAGGAGCGCAGCATGTGGCGCACCTCACCCTGCTCACCGGTCTCCTCGAATTCAAATGTGACATTGTGGCCGTCCATGACATCGAGGATCTGGGGCAGCAGCCGCTGGTAGAACTCGGGCGAATGTACCTCGTTGAGGCGCTTGCCGAGTGGCGACTCACCTTTGCGCCCGTACCAGGACTCGTAGACCTTGTTGCAGAACTGGATGGTCATATCGGCCCCGATGTAGGCAATCAGCGCCGGAACATGGTCGGTCACCACCCGAATCCAGCGCTCGCTTTCTTCGAGCGCCTTGATCCGCCGGGCCATTTCGCTGTTCTTCACATCGGTGATGTCGGAGTAGAGCACGACCAACCCGCCTTCCCGGGTCGGTCTCTCGGTAACCTGAACCCAGCGGCCGTTGGCCAGCAAGAACACCACGCCTTCCGAATCCGGATGGCTGTGTTCCTCCAGAACCAGACCGCAGGCCACCGCCTGCCGCTTCACTTCTGAAATACGGGTACCCTGGCCTGGCGCCTCAACACCGGCATGCCGCCAGTAGCTCCGGAACCGACTGTTGCTCTGGATCAGGCAATGCTGGTTATCAAACAGCACAAAGCCGTCGGCAATGCTCTCGATGGCATCGCTCAACCTCTGGCGGGTTGTCTCGGCTTCTTCCCGGGCCCGATTCAGGGCCTTGTTGCTGCCCTTGAGCTGTTCCATGGCCTGGTTCAACGCCTCGGTTCGCTCCCGAACCTGCTCGGCAAGCACCACCGAGTGCTCGAAGGCCGCGTAGGGCTCCGGCTTATGGGCAGAGCCGGACTCCACCCGGACAATCAGGGCATCGCGAATCCGCCGCAGGCGCTCGTTCTCCGCCTCAAGTTCGGCAATCCGGAGATCCCGCCTGTCTTCAACGGGTGCTTCAATCTTGTCCGGAACGGACATCAGGCTGGCCAATGACCACCCCCGTAAACGTCTGGTTGATGTGCATACCGTCGAACTGCTCGCCGTACGTGTTAAAGCCAATCACATTGTGGTGGCGGAGGAACTGGGAGACCGCTTCCACCTCCCCGGTGAGTTCAGCCTCCAGCCTGCGCAGAAAACAATCGCAGCCGATGGTCACCAGAGGTGGCCCCACAACCCGTTCTGCGGCTTCTATCTGGGTACGAACGCTGTCCAGCAGGGATTCCGGCTCCATGGCCGTCATCACGATTCCGGTTTCCACGGCGCAATAGAAAGTCAGACTCTTGTCCGGGTTCACCCGCTGCACCGAGCGGACAAAATAGTGGCCGCCGATTTTCACCCCCATGGGCCGTAGCGCGAACACCTTGCGATCCAGTGCTTCGACATCCACGCCAACGGCTCGGGCATAGGCATCGGCCGCCGGCTCTGCATTAAGCTCGAATACCGTGCGGCTTTCCGCGCAGGCGTCCGTCACCACCAGCTTTTCACTGCGTTCGACCATGTGGTGCGTGGAAAATACCCGGAAATCCAGCGGTGTATTTACCAGCAACACCGTGGCAGCTCCGGTATGGAACTGGCCGTCGTAGAACACGTGGGTGTTGGCCAGACGCTCATCGTCGCCGGCAGAACCGCCAAACTGGGGAATGGTGCCAAGGGCCGAGTTGAGCGTTGCCAGCACCAGCTCTTCACGGCTGGACAGGCCGTCCAGCAGCGTGATGGCAAAGGTGTTGCCTTTGACCGGCGCGAGTCTGGCATCCCGACAGGTCGAAAGCAGGCCGTCGATTACCCCCTGGGCATCCTGCAGGGTGAATCGGTCCAGCTCCCGGATCAGTGCGCAATCGATGGCGAAATAGCGGCTGTCAAACCCGATGGCGGTGATGCATCCACGTCCGTAGCCGTCCGGAGTGATCTCCCCGGCCGAAGTGCAGCCGCAGACACGCGCACCTTGAAAACTGTGCTCAAGGGCACTACCAAGTCGACCCAGGTCGTATTCCGCAGAACAGAAGAAGAGTACACAGCCAAGATGCTCGTGGCTGAGCTGGCTGGCGAGATTGGTGGCGGCCAACATGGGATCGCGAACGCTGGAGCTCGCTACCCGGACCGCAGGCAGGGTCGTCGCTGGCTTCATAAACGCGGTTCCCGAAAACGGATGACTTTTCACCGATTCTACGGCATCCGCAAACGCAGCCAATGCGACTTCAGTGCTTTTAATCGGCGCGCCAAAATGATCGTAAGCCATTGATTAAACTGCCTCCTGAATCAATGCCTGGTGGCGCTGCCGGTTTGCCTCAAGGCAAACCGGCACTTTAGTCTTAGACAAACCAGCGCAGCGAGAGGCCTCCTGCCACCCGCAACGCCAGGTAGGGCTTAGAACATCACGATGGCGCCAAGGGCGATGGTGTCCGCCTCAGTGGTGGTTGCACCGGTGGTGCGGTTGTTGTCTTCGTACATGTTGTACTCGGCAACCAGCTTGAAGTTGCTGTTTACATCGTGGAAGAACCCGAGCGTTGTGCTCTCGGTTTCCAGATTCAGGATTTCAGCGTCCGTCTCGCCGTAGGAAAGCACAACGCGATTGGCACCGAAGGCATAGGAGCCCTGAACCAGGAAGCCGTCGGCATCGTCTTCGGTCACCGCACCGTTGCCGATCAGAACCGGGTTGTCACCCTTGGAAGTAAAACCGGAAGCAGCCAGGGTCAGTCCCGCGACCGACGCCTTGATACCGTAGCCGAGGCCTGTGCTGTCGACGGTCGTGCTGCCATTTTCAGCAGACTGATAGCGCCCGTTCACCCAGCCGGTCAGGGCCACATCGTTCAGGTTGGCGTTGTAGGTTACCTCGGACTCGAAGCGGGGTGCGGCATTTTCGTCATTGGCACCGGTCACCGTATCGGCGGGATCCAGAACACCGGCCGCGACCTTGAGGCCGCCCATATCCGGCGAGCGATAGGTAATCTGGGCGGAAGGTGTCGGGTACGGATAGCCTGCGCGGATATTGCCGAAGGAAACGCCACCGGCGACGCCCGGGGAACCGAATCCCATCAGGATTTCGTCGAGGAAAATGTTGGAGCGGGCATACAGGCCGAAGTCCTTACCAATCAGCACCTGACCAAAATCGCCGTCTACCGTGGCATAGAACTGACGCACGTCGATGGCGGTGTCTGTGGGTGAATCAAGACTGTCATTGATGGTGGTCCAGAACGAAGAACGTCCGCCCAGGGTCAGATCACCCATATCCTTGCTGAAATTGAAGCCGATGGTGTTCGGCAGGAAGCCCATCTTGATGCGGGAATCCCGAACGTCGTTCTGCTTGTCGTCACGGTTTACGTAGAATGCATTGAAGTAGCCATCCACGGAAAAGCTGGTGCCGTCCTGGTTATACAGCTCAACAGCGGCATTGGCTCCTGCGCTGGCGCCCATGGCCGCTGCCATGGCAATCGCTAACCCTGACTTTCTGACGTTATTGTTTTTCATAGTTCCCCCGGTTGTTTTTGGAAATCTGGGATCGGAGGCCCGGATCATCCGGACGCCCCAGGCGCGGTCTGTCGCCTGAATTCCATGGTCGGTGATGCAAGGGAGGGGGAAAATGCTTCGACGGAGCAGGTTTTCTGCTCATTTGGGAGGCACTTGAATTGAAACTTTGGGAGTACGACCCGGCGGATCAGTCGCCGGGGAACTGAGCCAGTTCCTGCAGGCAGTCGTTGAGGAAGTCTTCGGGGTCGGCCATCACCGCCTCATCGGCAACGACGCCAAACTGCACCTGGTCGGCGTAGCTGACAATGCTGATACCCAAACCGATATCCCCGGCCTGGGGCACCCAGAACATCTGTTCGGTTATCCGGCAGCCGGCAATATACCGGGCCTCCGGAGTGCCGGGCACGTTGGACACCACGGCACTGGCCTTGCGGTAGAACACCTCGGCCAACGGCTCCCGCCAAGGCTCTGGAACAATCGTGGCGCTGGCCGCGAGACCCCAGGCAATGCCGGGCTGCCAGCTTTTCTTAAGACGGCGGGTTTCGTGCTTGATGCGGAAAAGTCGCTCGAGGGGACTTTCACCATCCAACGGCAAAGGTACAAACACGGTGCCAAAATAATTGCCCAGCGCGCCGGGTGCCGGCTTGAGCTCCTCGGGCAGGCGACTGCGAATATCCACCGGTACGGCGGCATGCAGCACGGCTTCATCGAGGTCCTCGCCTTCAATGCCCAGGCGGGTGCGCACAGCCGCCGCCACACAGCTCAGCAACACATCGTTGATGGTTACATTGGTAGCTCGGGCAATGTTTCTGAAGCGGTCGAGGGGCACTGGCTCGGACCAGCGACAATGTCGCCTCCCCAGCAACGGCTGCCTGAGATCCGTCGCCGTGTCTTCCGGCTCCACCAGGAACTCCGAAAATTCATTGACCAGCTTCAGGCTCTTCTGGGCGACCCGCTCCAGCAAGCGACCCGCGTCCTGCCATTGATTACCGGCGGACCGGTCTGCATTGCCAGCACCGTGGGATTCTTCAGAAGGCTCTTCGGATGCCATCAGTTGCCCGAACCAGGCCTTTGCCGCAGCCGTCCAGCGTGACAGCTCCGCGATTTCGGGGGCGCCGTAAATGGCGGGATGCTGCTGGGGAGAGGGCGGGCACAGTCGGTCAAAGATGCCCAGCAGAGACAGGCCATCGGCGTAACAGTGGTGAATGCGCAGCAGTAGCACCGCCCCACCCTCGGCATTGGGCGCAAGCCAGAATTTCCAGCGCGGGCGATACATGGGCAGAGGCTGGTTCAGACGCGCGGACACCCATTCCTGAAGGCTGTCGGGCGTGAAACGATCCACAACCACATCAAGGTGGTGGCTAACATCAAACGTCGGATCCTGCTCCCACCACCAGGCAGGTGAGCGCTTGACGGGCATGTACCGGAAACGCTCCCAGGCCATCCAGTACACCCGCAGAAACTCCCTGAAACGGGGCGCAGTAAGCCCATCAACCCGCAACATCACGGTGATGGTCATGGGGTTTTCCGGGCGCTCCAGGGCCAGCCAGGCCGAATCAGCAGGTAGCAGGAGATGCGATTGCTCGTGACTCAAACCCGAACGTCCCTGGAGAAGTAATGAAGAAAGGGGCCCTGGATCCAATGCCAAGCACGAGGCGCCCTAAGTAAAAACCGAACTCCGCATTGTGCCAGACAAGCCGCGCCGTCTCCATATGCGGCACCAGCGTACGCTGTTACAAAAAATTACACGTGAGTAACTGTTCAGTCCTATACTGGTTATAAGCCTTGGTGCAATGGTTATTAAACGCTGCCGATCCGTGATCGATTGGCCCTGGGACATCAAAAAATCCGTACTCAGAGCCAGTAACATAACGAGATGATCGGGGTACAAAAGGCTTACCAGCACAACCAAATTCCAACAACAGGCCATTGCCGTGCTGGGTGGGAGAACAGTTATGAAAGCGAGCCATGTTCGCAAGCTGATCAAACCGATTGAAAGCGCCTACTCGGAAATGTTTTCCGGGCATGTGTATCGCGTCGGCAAGGGCGCTGTTTCCGTTCGCAACCACAGCGGCAAAGCGGAGCAGACCGTAATTGGCGTGCACGGCTTTCTGGAAAATCACTGCTACTTCACCCAGGCCTATGAAGCGCCGACCACTGAACTGATCCTGCTCACCTGCAGCAACTACCACATCCCGGTAAACGGCGTTACGCCGGAAACGCCGGAATGGGAAGTGCCGATCAAGCAGCTGGAAGGCACGATCGAGTACGACGCCTGCATTCTTAACCAGGCGCTCTCCAGCCTCCCGACTACTCAGAACATCCGGGTTCATGGACATTCCCGTGGCGGAGCGGTCATTCTCGAGGCCATCAAGCAATGGCCCGAGCTCTATGATGACGTGGAAGTGGTTCTGGAGGCACCGGTACTCCCCAACGGCAAGCTCTCAGCTCTGGTAACCACCATTCTGGAACCGGTCAGTCACGGCATGTGGCCCTGGCTGATCCGTCTGATCAACAGCGCTCCGTCGTCGGCCTATGGCCAGACCTTTTTCGGCAAGATGAATCCGCGCAAGAAGCAGCTGTTGAGCAAGCTGTTCTCAGCCACCAAGGATCACCTGACCATTGTTCGTAACATCGAGAACATCATGGACTGGATGGCGCGGACGGACAGCAGTGTCTACGGCCATGTGCGCCACGGCACCTTCCTGATCCCTGCCGTGGATCGCATTCTCGATCGCTCATCCATGCTGGCCAGCGCCCGCCAGAGCCCGACCACCATGCGCATCGTGGAAACCGAGGCACCGAGCCACTTCATTACGCTGGACAGCAAGGAATGGGTTCCGGGGTTCGAAACGCTCCCGACAGCCGCGCAGGGCTGACGCCCGGCTTGCACCCTGCTGCAAGACCACTGCAGCTCCGCTAAACTACGCTCTTTTCCTCAGGTTTAGTGGAGCCATCGCCCATGTACCGTGAGCGCCTCGTCGCTACCGAAGCCCGCTCTGAAAGCGCTCGCCGGCTGCAGCAACTGCTTCTGGACTACCATGATTTCCGGCGCCTGAAAGCCGAGCATCCGCTGATGGAACACGCCGTCTCCGTCGCCGACTGGCAGGCGGAGCGGCTGAAGTCGACCCATGAGGATCTTTATCGCCATCCCGGATATCACCACGGCCTCGAATTTCTGCTGACCGACCTCTACGCCCCGGCCGGCATGACCCGCCGGGACGACAATATTGATCGGGTGTTTCCCAAAATGGTGAAGTGGTTGCCAGATAATCTGCTGGACACCTTCGCCGGCCTCGTGGAACTGAACCTGATCACCCAACAGCTGGACCTGGAGCTCGCCGAACTGTTCCATCAGCAAGGTGTGTCTGCGCGGGCAATCACCACGGACGCCTATTGTGCAGCCTACCGGGAGAGCCGACGGCTGGCGCAGAGAGAGAAACAGATTACCCTGGTGGCAGACGTTGGCCAGCAACTTGATCGCTATGTCCGCAACCGCACCCTTGGATGGCTGCTATCGATGACCCGGGGCCCGGCAGAGATGGCCGATCTGACGGATCTGCACAGCTTCCTGCACCGGGGCTATTCCGCCTTCCGGAAGATGGACGATGTGGAGCTACTGATCGACCGGCTGGTTTCCCGGGAGCAGCGGGTAATGCGCAACATTCTCGACCATCACCCGGACCCGTTCAGCCTGCCGGAAAACCTCTGAGCCGGGGATAGTTGGCTGGCTCAGGCCTTGATGATCTGGTCCAGCTGGGAGTGGATTTCCTGCTCGATCCGCGATTTGAAGGGCCGCAGCATCATGCCCAGCTCCAGGTGAATGTGCAGGTCTGTCGGCGTGATGTTCAGGTGCCCCTTGACGCCACTGCGCTTGAACTTCAGGTGGTCGCCTTCCCACTCATAATGCACGTCAAACTGACTGGACAGGTCTTTGGCAAGGGATTCTGCGGCCTGCCTTGCGTGTTCTTGATCCAGGGTGTGCGGGCGATGTACATCAATTACAGACATGAAGCGGTTTTCTCTCGGATTTGGATAGATTTACAGTTTAGGGCGCTATTTAACTCACCGCCACCCTTGTAGCAACCCCGTCAGCGGTTAGAATACGGGGTTCAGATTCTGACAGGACATGCCCCATGAGCGAGCAGCAAACGCCAGCCAACCAGGCCGCAAACAGCAACGGCCAGGACGACGTAACCCATTTCGGGTTTCGCAATGTGCCCAAGAGCCAGAAAGCGAGCCAGGTGGCCGAGGTGTTCCACAGTGTGGCGGGCAAGTACGACCTCATGAATGACCTGATGTCCATGGGAATTCACCGGCTCTGGAAACGTTTCACCATTGAGCTTTCGGGCGTGCGTCCCGGCCACCAGGTGCTGGACATTGCCGGCGGCACTGGCGATCTCACCATGAAGTTTTCAGACCTTGTGGGTCCGTCCGGCAAGGTGGTGCTGGCCGACATCAATGCCTCCATGCTGCAGGTGGGCCGCAGCCGGCTGACCGATCGCGGCTATGCGGGCAACATTGAATACGTACAGGCGGATGCCGAGCATCTGCCGTTTCCGGACAACAACTTCAATGCGGTATCCATCGCCTTCGGTCTGCGCAATGTCACCGATAAAGACCAGGCCCTGCGCGACATGACCCGGGTTCTCAAGCCCGGCGGCAAGCTGATGATCCTGGAATTCTCCAAGCCGACCAATCCATTGCTGAGCAAGGCCTACGACACCTATTCCTTTTCCGCCCTGCCCCTGATGGGCCAGCTCATCGCCGGCGACAGTGAAAGCTACAAGTACCTGGCCGAATCCATCCGCATGCATCCCGACCAGGACACCCTCAAGGGCATGATGGAGAACGCCGGCCTGGTGAACTGCAAGTACTACAACATGACCGGCGGTATCGTCGCCCTGCACGTGGGAATCAAGCCCTGATGTTTCCCGGCCCCACCCTGCTTTCCGCTGTCTCCGCTATCCTGGAAAGTGCCCTGAACCGGGCACTGGAACTGGATCAGGCGGGGCATAGTGCCTTGATGGAAGCGTTGGCGGGGCCGGTTCAGTTCAATATCACCGACCCGATTGCCCTGACCTACACCCTGGACCGGGCCGGAAACCGCGTCCGCGTCGGCAGTCAGCCGGTCGAACAGCCAGCGCTCGAGATCACCGGCAAACCCATCGCCTTTGCAGCGCTGGCCACCGGCGATGACCGGGTCTTTGCCGACGGCCGTCTTGACGTGACCGGCGACACAGCGCTGGCCCATCAGCTGCAACGAGCCCTGAACCAGCTTGAACCGGATTGGGAAGCCGCCATGGCCCGGCACATCGGCGATGTGCCCGCACACTTCCTCGGCCAACGGGTTCGCGGCGCTATCCGATGGAGTCGACAGGCCTTTCAGTCCCTGAATGCCAACATCGAGGAGTATGTGCACGAGGAAAGTCGCGCCCTGCCCGGTCGGCGGGAGCTGGAAGCTACGTTCGAGGATATCGACGAACTGAACCTGCGCACGGAAAGACTGGAAGCGCGGCTTAATCTGATTGAAAACCGCGGCAAGACTGACGAATCGGAGAACCTGTGACCCGCCTGCAACGCCTGTTCCGAATTGCCTGGGTATTCTGCCGTTACCGGCTGGACACGTTCCTGCCTATCGCAGAGCTGCCCGCGCCCCTGAAGGTGTTTTTCCTGCTGGCGCCCTGGCACCTGTTCCCGCAACCGAAGCTCGATCGTGGCGACCGCCTTCGGCTGGCGCTGGAGGAACTGGGCCCCGTGTTCGTAAAGTTCGGCCAGATCCTCTCTACCCGAAGGGATCTTCTGCCGGACGACATGGCGGAATCCCTGAAGAATCTCCAGGACCGGGTACCGCCGTTCCCGAGCAATGAAGCCCGGAGCATTATCGAAACCTCCCTCGGTGCCCCGGTTTCGGACCTGTTTGCCGAATTCAGTCCGGACCCGCTTGCCTCGGCATCGGTTGCCCAGGTGCATGCAGCCACCCTGCGCAACGGCCAGAAGGTAGTCGTGAAAGTTCTGCGACCGGGCATAGAGAAGGTAATCCGTCAGGATCTGGCCCTGATGTACCTGATGGCTGGCCTGCTGGAAAAATACTGGTCCGAAGGCAAGCGCCTGCGCCCGGTGGAAGTGGTAGCCGACTACGATTCCACCATTCACGATGAGCTGGATCTCCAGCGCGAGGCCGCCAACGCCAGCCAGCTGCGCCGGAATTTCGAAAACTCCTCGCTGATCTACATTCCCTTTATCGACTGGGACTACACCCGCAAATCCGTGCTGGTGATGGAGCGGATTCACGGCATCCCCATTGCCGATACTGCGGCTCTGAAGGCCGCCGGCGTCGACATGAAGGTACTGGCTGAAAAAGGCGTGGAAATTTTCTTTACCCAGGTGTTCCGGGACAGCTTCTTCCATGCCGACATGCATCCGGGCAACATCTTTGTGGATACGTCCAATCCCTCGGATCCCCGATATATCGCCATCGATTTCGGCATCGTTGGCACCCTGGCACCGGATGACCAGAGCTATCTTGCCCGAAACCTTCTGGCCTTTTTCCGCCGGGATTATCGGCAGGTTGCGCAGCTGCATATTCAGTCCGGCTGGGTACCGCCCGACACGCCAGTGAACCAGTTTGAGGCGGCCATACGTACTGTTTGCGAGCCCATCTTCGAGAAGCCGTTGAAGGATATCTCGTTCGGCCACTTCCTGTTGCGCCTGTTCCAGACGGCACGGCGGTTCAATATGGAAGTGCAGCCCCAGCTCGTTCTGCTGCAGAAAACCCTCCTGAACGTTGAAGGTCTGGGCCGACAGCTGTATCCGGATCTGGATTTGTGGAGCACCGCGCAACCCTACCTCGAGACCTGGATGCGCAAACGCATTGGCCCTTCGGGGCTGATCAAGTCGCTGCAGTCGCACCTTCCCTCCTGGCTGGAACAGTCGCCGGAAATGCCCCAGCTGGTGCACGATGCGCTCTTGCAACTGCGGCAGGCGGGGCCCACCGAGCCCCAGAACCGGGCAACACTGGCGTTGCTCCGGGAGCAGCAGATCCGTACCGAGCGGCGTTGGCGGCGGGCGACATTGGCGGTACTGCTCATTGCCGGCGGCTTTCTGGGCACTCAGCCCGAGAGCCGGCAGTGGATTGAAAGCGTGCCTGCCTGGAGCTGGGCCCTGTTTGCCGTCGCCGGCGGGCTCATGCTCCGGGGCAGCCGATAACCGATAAAGATTTCAGGATTCACAAAAATGCAAAATAGCTCGGATAACGTCGAGACCCCTGACTGGCTGGATGCCATTCGCTGGACAGAGGACGGCCTGGTTCCGGCCATCGCCCAGGACGCCGACACCGGCGACATCCTGATGATGGCCTGGATGAACCGCGAGTCGCTCAGGCTGACCGCCGAAGAAGGCCACGCCGTATACTGGTCGCGCTCCCGGGGCAAGCTCTGGCGCAAAGGGGAAACCTCGGGGCACCAACAGGTCATCCGGGACATTCGACTGGACTGCGACGAGGACGTCATCCTGCTGAAAGTAGAACAAAAAGGCGGCATCGCCTGCCATACTGGCAGACGCAGCTGCTTCTACCGGACTTTGAAAGACGGTCAGTGGGTCAGCGTTGACCCGGTGATCAAGGACCCCGGCACTATTTACGGCAGCAACTGAGGAGCACGGACTGTGAGCGATGTATTGGAAAACCTGGCGAGGGTTCTGGAGGCCAGGAAAGAGGCAGACCCGGAAACCTCCTATGTAGCCAGCCTCCACGCCAAGGGCCTGAACAAGATCCTGGAAAAAGTGGGGGAAGAGTGCACGGAAACCCTGCTGGCAGCCAAGGACGCAGAGCATTCCGGGGAAACCCGGGACGTGGTTTATGAAACCGCCGACCTCTGGTTCCACAGCATGGTCATGCTGTCGAGACTGGGCCTTGGCCCGAAGGACATCCTGGACGAACTGGCCAGCCGGTTCGATCTGTCAGGCCTGGAAGAAAAAGCGTCGAGGAACAAGTGAGCGGTAATACCTCTAAAGGGGTTTCCGCGTAACGGTTCTGGTAACGTACAATGTCATTGAACAGAAACATTAAAATGAGGACCCCGTAATGGGTATCAGCATCTGGCAATTACTTATCGTACTCGGCATTGTCATTCTGTTGTTCGGAACCAAGAAGCTTCGCAACATCGGCAGCGACCTCGGTGGTGCCATTCGCGGCTTCAAGAAGTCCATGAGCGATGAGGACTCCAAGGCCGAGAACCAGGAATCCCTGGAAGGCAAGGAAGGGGAGCAGCCACAGCAACAAGCGGCGGCCGAAGACAAGCCCCGGGACAAGTCCCACAGCTGAGACCAGGCTGAATGTTCGATATCGGCTTTCTTGAGCTGCTGATCTGCGGCGTCATAGCGCTATTGGTACTCGGCCCCGAGCGCCTGCCTGCGGCCGCCCGTGCGGCTGGCCGCTGGGTGGGTGGTGCACGGCGCATGGTTGGCCAGTTCACCTCGGAACTGGACCGGGAGCTAAAAGCCGGCGAACTCCGCGACGAGCTTCGCAAGGCAGGAGATGTTGGCCTCGACGACGTTCAGAATACCGTGCGTGGCGCCCTGGACGAAGCCAGGAAATACGAGCACATGATCCTGCCCGAGAACGAGACCCAGAAGCCAAGGCCTGCACCTGCGACACGGCGTGTGTCCGGCCAGACAAAGGCCTCCGAGGCTCCAGCGCAGGATCAGCCCGATGCTGGTAGCGCCTCGCAGACGCCAGATTCCGGCTCTGACGGAAACGAACAACCCAAACGCGAAACCCCGCAAAGTCCGCCGGATAATCGTTCATGAATGCAAAACCCGACGGCAACCAGCTGCCTCCGGAACAGCAGGAAATGCCACTGATCGAGCACCTGCTCGAGCTGCGTAATCGCCTACTGAAGATGGTTCTTGCGGTGCTGGTCTGCTTCGCTGCCATTTATCCGTTTGCCAACGAACTTTACCTGTGGCTGTCGGAGCCCATCCGTTCCCTGTTGCCCGTTGGCCAGACCATGATCGCAACAGATGTTACCTCGCCCTTCTTCGCACCGCTGAAGCTGGCCCTGGTTCTGGCTGTGTTCGCTGCCATTCCGATCATTCTCTACCAGCTCTGGAGCTTTATTGCCCCGGGCCTCTACGCCCACGAAAAACGCCTGGCCTTTCCGCTGCTGTTTACCTCGGTCATCCTGTTTTACGCGGGCGCTGCGTTTGCCTATTACGTGGTTTTCCCGCTGGTGTTCGGCTTTTTTACTGCGATAGGCCCCGAAGGCATCGTCGAACTTCCGGACATCACCAGCTACCTCAATTTTGTACTCAAGATGTTCTTCGCCTTCGGTGTGGCCTTCGAAATTCCGATCGCCACGGTGCTGTTGATTCTCACCGGCGCCACCACGCCCGCCGATCTTGCAGCCAAGCGCCCCTACGTGGTGGTGGGCTGTTTCATCATCGGCATGCTGCTGACGCCGCCGGATATTATTTCCCAGACCCTTCTCGCGGTTCCCATGTGGATCCTGTTCGAGGTCGGTATCCTGTTCGGGCGGCTGGCAAAACGGGAAGTCGCAGACCCGGAAAGCGATGAGCCCGCCGGCGAATGAATCTGGCGTTACTGTTTGACGAGGATTTCGTGGCAACTGACCGTGCCGTTCTGCGCGGTCGACGCCTGGCGCACCTGCAGTCCGTGCTCAAAGTGGTTGCTGGCGACACCGTGCCCGTCGGCCGCGCGGATGGCCAGTTGGGAACCGGCGAAGTGATCCGGCTTACCGATACCGAGGCGGAGCTGCGGGTGACGCTGGATCAGGCTCCGCCGCCGCCTCTACCGCTCACCCTGATACTCGCCATGCCCAGGCCCAAGATGTTCCGCCGTATCCTGCAAACCTGCGCTGC
>NZ_DDOI01000030.1:18479-19435 GCF_002341575.1 Marinobacter sp. UBA2498
CGCTGCCCTCGGTGTGAAGGATCTCTGGCTGATCAACAGCTACAAGGTCGAGAAAAGCTTCTGGCAGACGCCATGGCTCTCAGACGAACAGCTTCGGGAGAACCTCACGCTGGGGCTGGAACAGGCAAAAGATACCCTGATGCCACAGGTGCATATCCGAAAGCTGTTCAAACCCTTCGTGGAAGATGAGTTGCCGGCGCTATTGGCGGATAAACGAGCCCTGGTAGCGCATCCCGGCACAAGCACCCCCTGCCCTGTGCACCTCAACCAGCCGACCGTGCTCTGCATTGGCCCGGAGGGTGGCTTCACGGCTTACGAAGTGGGCAAACTGGAAGAAGCCGGCTGCCAGAGCGTGCATCTCGGCCCCCGTATTCTGCGGGTCGAAACCGCGGTACCGGTACTGGTGAGTCGGCTGTTCGACGCCTGCCTCTAGAGCCCCGGCCTTCTCAGGCGTTCCTCGCCTGCCACCATCGCGTCAGTGGCGTGATAATGGCCACCAGTAGCGCACCTGCCAGCACACCGAACAGGCCATTGGCCACCGTTGGCACGAGCACACCAGCCACACCACTGAAACCCTCGGCAAAGTGATGAATAGCGTCGTATACCGGCGTCAGTCCGTGGGTAAGAATGCCACCACCCACCAGAAACATCGCCAGAGTGCCCAGGATGGAGAGTGTCTTCATCAGATAGGGGGCCAGCCAGAGAATGCCTGAACCCAATTGCTGGAGCACCGGGTTCTCTTGCTGACTGAGGTAGAGGCCGCCGTCGTCCAGCTTTACGATCCCAGCCACCAGGCCGTAAACAAAGACTGTGATCATAATCGCCACCACCGCCAGCACCATGAACTGCATGCCGATGGTCTGGGTCGTTACCGTTCCGAGGGTAATGGCAATGATTTCGGCAGACAGAATGAAGTCGGTGCGGATGGCGCCCTTGATCTTGTCTTTCTCGATCGC
>NZ_DDOI01000030.1:19588-29490 GCF_002341575.1 Marinobacter sp. UBA2498
GCACCGCCGAGCATCAGCAGAGGCGTTACCAGCCAGGGCATGAAAAAACTGATCGCAAGGGCCGCCGGCACCAGGATGGCCTTGTTGATCATGGAGCCGCGGGCAACCGCGAGGACCACTGGCAGTTCCCGGGCAGGCTTTACACCGGTCACCTGCTGGGCGTTAAGCGCCAGATCATCCCCCAGAACACCTGCGGTTTTCTTGGTGGCGGCTTTTGTCATCAGGGCAACATCGTCCAGCACAGTGGCGATGTCATCGATCAGAACCAGAAGGCTGCTTCCTGCCATTGGACAATTCCTTTTTGTATTCAGCCGTTAAGACCCATGGCCTCGGCAGCTATACGATTTTTCACCGGCCCCATCTGGTTGAGCCAGCGCAGTCCGGTATTTCGCAGCCAGCGGACCGGCAGCTCATCACGGCCGAACAGCTGCTTGAAGCCCTCCATGGCGGCCATCATGGCGAGATTCTCGCCTTTCCGGCGGCGCTGATAGCGCGCCAGAACCAGCTCATTGGCTGGACTCAGGCCCGCCTTTTTAGCTCGCGAAAGCTCATCGAGCAGAGCCCGTACATCGCCGTAGCCAAGGTTGGCACCCTGTCCCGCCAGCGGATGGATGGTATGGGCCGCATCGCCGACGAGGGCAAAGCCGGGGGCAATGTAGTCCTTCGCGTGCCGCTGTCGAAGCGGAAAGGCGAAGCGGCCGGAAATGGACTCCACCGATCCCAGCTCGCGCTCAATCGCACGCTCAAGTTCAGCGGCAAAGTCGGTGTCGTCCAAAGCCATCAGACGCCGCGCTTCCCCGGTATCCTGGGACCAGACAATGGAACAGTAATGCTCATCTCCGGACTCTGGCAGCAAGGGCAAAAACGCCAGCGGCCCGGTCGTCGAAAATCGCTGCCACGCGGTGAAACGGTGGCTCTGGCTGGTCTTCACCGTGCATACGATTGCCTGCTGGTCGTAGTCCCACTCACGCGTTGGCAGGCCAACCCAGTGGCGCAGACGGGAATTGGCACCGTCACACCCTACCAGTAGCCCCGCCGACAGGGATCGACCATCCTCCAGCTCAACCGTATAAGTTCCAGACAACCGTTTACAGCCAGTAATCCTCGCGCCATCAATCAGTTCGACCGGACTTTGTTCCAGGGCCCTGAACAGTGATCGCACGATGCTGCGGTTCTCGACAATCGTTCCGAGGGCTCTCGCCTGCAGCTCGGCTGCCTCAAACTGTATTCGCCCCGTGCCGTCGCCATCCCAGACCGTCATGGTCTGGTAAGGACAGTGCCGACCGGCGGTCACCTCGGACCAGACTCCGAGTTGCTCCAGCAATTGCTGGCTCGCCACCGAAATGGCACTGACCCGTGGTTCAAAATCGGCAACGGTGGTGGCGGAGTCCGGCGCCTCAACCAGAGACTCATGGCCGGAACCTTCCACCAGCCCCACATGCCAACCCTGTCGTGACAGCCCGAGAGCCAGGGCGGAACCGATCATGCCACCGCCAGCCACAAGAATATCGAACGTTTGCGCCTCACTCATCAGCCGGCGCCTCCCGCTTCAGCTTACCCGGCCGCTCAATCACGGCCCGGCGGCCGCCCAGGCCCATGGCCTTGCGGGCAAACCAGCGTTTTGCCCCAGGCAACAGATCAAGACCCACCAGGCCGGCATCGCGGGCCGCCGCAACCGGCAGCATGGAATGCCCGAACAAACGCACAAGCGAATCGGAGAAGCGCACCGTCTGTTGCCAGTCTTCCCGATGCAGTGCCTGGTAGCCCTTCAGGACCTCGAGATCGCCAATCGACCTGCCCTGCTCTTCAGCCAGGCGAAACTGTTCGACCAGCGTCATGAGCCCTCTCAGCGCGAGATTGAAGCCCTGCCCGGCGACCGGATGCAGGGCATGGGCCGCATTGCCCACAAGTGCAACCCCGGGGCGCACCGGCTCGTCTACCGTCGTCAGGGTCAGCGGGTAATGGTGACAGGTGCCGATGCGGGTAAACCGGCCCAGACGCCAGCCAAACCGGTCCTGAAGCCAACGACATTTCTCGTCGTCGAGCAGCGCCAGAACCTGCTGCAGAACCTCATCGGATAGCGTCCAGACCAGTGCCGACTGATGTCCGGCTCTGGTCGCTGATCCATGGGGCAAGAGAGCCATGGGACCGGCATCGGTAAATCGTTCAAAGGCAGTGAATCCGTGGCTGTCACTGGTAGAGACATTAGCGATCAGTGCGTTCTGGCCGTAGCTGTGACGATCCGGCCGGAACCCGAGCCTTTCCCGCAGACCGGAACGACCGCCATCTGCAACGACGAGGCAACGGGCCTTCAGTTCCGCGGTCTCTTCACCTTCTTCTGAGAGCTGAACACGGACGCCGCCGGGAATGGGCGTCATGTCCGTTACTTCTGCCGGCGCCCGCCACTGGACGTTGGTATCCAGAAGCTCACGCATCAGACACAGCCCCATCCAGCGATTGTCAGCCACGTACCCGAGCGCCGCCTGGCCATGCTCGGCAGCATGCAACCGTGTGGCGCCGAAATGGCCCCGATCTGAAACATGGATATGTTCGATGGGTGTGGCATGTTCGGCCAGCCTTTGCCACAGCCCCAGCTCCTCAAAGATTAACCGGGAGCCCCACGCCAGTGCGGTTGAACGGGCATCGTAACTCGGCTGGTAACTCTCCGGCAGGGCGTCGGGCGAGAGCGGGAAGGCCTCGACCACGGTCACGCGCAGTGACGGCACCATCCGTGCCAGCGCCAGAGCCAGGGTCGCTCCGGCGAGGCCACCGCCGGCAATGATCAGATCGGTATCAGGCTTGGTCACAGGCTGTCAGTCCGCCATCAGGGCTTCGATTTCGGCAATGGTTTTCGGCACTGCTTCGGTCAGGACCCGGCAGCCGTCTTTGGTCACCACCACATCGTCTTCGATGCGTATGCCAATGCCGCGCCATTTCTCATCCACGTCGGTGTTATCCGGCGCAATGTACAGGCCTGGCTCGACGGTCAGGGCCATGCCGGGTTCCAGCTGGCGCCAGGCGTCACCGACCTTGTAATCGCCGACGTCGTGTACATCCAGCCCCAGCCAGTGGCCGGTTCGGTGCATGAAAAAGGGCTTGTAGGTTTCGTTGGCAATGGCATCTTCCAGGGTGCCGGACAACAGCCCCAGATCAATCAGGCCCTGGGTCAGTACTTCCAGCGCAGCCTCATGGGGCCGGTTCCAGTGATTTTGAGGCGAGACCGCCTCGATGGCCCGATACTGCGCCGCCAGCACCACCTCGTAGAGGGCCCGCTGTTCATTGCTGAACTTTCCACTGACCGGGAAGGTGCGCGTGATGTCAGAGGCGTAGCACTGGTATTCACAGCCGGCATCAATCAGCACCAGATCGCCGTCCTTCAGCGGTGCACTGTTCTCGATGTAATGCAGGATGCAGCCATTGGCGCCCCCGCCCACGATGGAGGGATAGGCCGTAGACCGTGCGCCATGCTCCATGAAGGTGTGGATAAGCTCGGCCTCGAGGTTGTACTCGAAGCCGCCCTTGCGGGCCCGTTTCATGGCCCGGCAATGGGCCTCGGCACTGATCTGGCCGGCCTTGGCCATGATCTTGATCTCGTTGGCGCTCTTGTATAGCCGCAGGTCATGAAGCAGGTGTTCCAGGGCCACAAACTCGCCCGGCGGATGGGCGCCGCTGCGAACCTTGCTGCGAATCATCTTCACCCAGTCCATGACACGGGCGTCAAAATGATCATCCTTGCCAAGGGGATAATACACCCGGCTGCGACCCTCGATCATGCCCGGCAGGATATCGTCGATGTCTGCAATCGGAAACGCATCGTCCAGGCCGTAGCGTTCGATGGCGCCTTCCGGGCCAACCAGGAAACCGTCCCAGAGCTCCTTCTGCGGATTGCGCTCTTTGCAGAACAGTACCGATTCCCCGTGTTCACGGCCCGGAATCAGCGCCAGGACGGCCTCCGGCTCACCAAAACCGGACAGGTAATGAAAATCGCTGTCCTGGCGGAACGGATGCAGCACGTCCCGATTACGAACGCGCTCCGGGGCGGCCGGAATAATCGCAATGCTGTCTGGCGCCATACGCTCCATCAGCTTGCGACGGCGCTCGGCAAACTCCTTTACGGGAATCATGGAGTTCATAGTCTCTCCTGCAATCAGGACCCGGCTCAGTGCAGGGTCGGCGAATCAGACTTCGGTGGTTCGGGGGCGTTGAATTCAGTGAACACGGCGAGCGCCCCCAGCCGGATGTATTCGGTAATCTCCAGCAACTGCTGCTCGCTTTCGTCGTCCGCTTCTTCCTCTTCGGATAGCTGGCTGATGGCCACCATATCCTCGATCAGCTCCCGAATCTCGTCCGGCGCCTGGCCGAGTGACTCGCCGGCCGACAGTGCCATACCCTCGAGAAATCCCCGCACCCAGGAAACCAGGGCTTCCAGCCGCTGCTCAATGGCATAGTCGTCATCCGGCAGTAAAGGATGGAAACTCATGTCTGCTGATTTCAAGAGCTCGAGGGTCTGTTCATAGGCTTTGTTCATGAACGGAGCGAGATCATCGGACTCTTCGGCCGCGTTCTCGGCCAGCCCCATGTGTTCACACACCATCGCCAGCCACTCCGGCTCTTCGATACGCGATCCGGCCGCCAGGCGACCACAGAGCGCGCCGTGCAATTCGGATGGGTGGCTGAATGCCTTGTGAGCTGTAAAAACGTTGGCCCAGCGCTCGAATTCTGCGGCGCGGGCAGCACCGGAAGTGTCGGTTTCTGACATGAAACAGGCGGATCCTGTGTTAATGGATTAGAGGTCTATCCTAGCATTCAGGCGGTGCCAAGGCACTGCCTGTTGATTTTTATCCGGCAAGCGAACAATATGTTATAACGTATCATTTCTGCCGAGAGATAAAGCCATGTCCTTACGAGCCAAAACCTGCTTCTTTCTGGCTGGCGCCGCGATTGCAAGCACTGGCCCTGTGTTTGCCAGCGACAATCCAGGTGCGCACCTGCACGGTCATGCCGAACTACAACTGGCCATCGAGGGAGAGCAGATTGATCTCCTGTTCACATCGCCGGCCTACAACCTGGTGGGGTTCGAGCATCTTGCCCGTTCGGACGACCAGAAAGCACTGGTTAACGACGCAACCAACTGGCTTGGACAGACCCCCCTTGCGAACACCAGTGAGGAGGGCTGCACCGTAATGAATGCGGTAGTGCATCATCAGGCAGGTGGCGATGATCACGGACACAGCCATGGGCATGACCATGATCATCAGGACGAATCATCCCACTCGGATTTCGAAGTCACCCAGACCCTGAGCTGTCCAGGCCTGGGCTCATCCCAGGCGCTTGCAACACCCATTACAACCCGGTTTTCCGGAATAGAGCATCTCGGCGTTCAGTGGGTATGGCCAGAAGGTCAGGGATCAGCCCGTCTGGGCCACGGACAAAGCACGTTTGAACTCCGCAGCCAATGACAGCGTCTATTCTTCGTACGGCTCAACCCCGGTTGCGACCATAGAATAGGAAGACGTGCCGATGTCGTTTTCGGTGCGATCAATGACCAGCTCGCCTTCGATCCACACCGGATCGTACAGGGCTTCGAGCGTGAAACCTTCCTTGTACTTGACGTGAATGATCTGATTGGGGGGCGGTGGCGGCACATGAATACAGGCGCCGTAGTAGGGCACCAGGAAGAACTCCAGGATGCGCATGTCCTCGGTTGTCTTGAGGGGCACCACGAAGCCGGGAATGCGGCCTTCAACATTGCCCATTTCCGGCACAACCCGACCGGTCATGATCTCGTCCGGCAGCAGCGGCGGGCCATCGCCCTCGTGCTCAATCTCTGGCATATTCTCCAGCAGCGCCAGATCCTCGGCGGGCATCAGTTCAAGCCAGTCGATTTCCCGGGTTTCAGTCCGGCCTGTTGATGGAAGTACACACACCAGGGTAAGCGCGATGAAAAAAGGCAGCGCAAAGCGCGAACGTGCCGGGGCAGACATCATTGGACCAAAGACTCCTGAGATTACTATCCGGAAACCGCCATCATACACCGGGCCGACGGCAACCAACATGACCAGCAAGACAGACTCAGCCAGCCACAGTTCCCGAAGCACAGAAACTGCGATGGAAGTCAGCGGGCTCGCCTTTTCCTGGGATCCTGTCCAGCCCCGCCTCAGCTTTCCGGACATCATACTGAAACGCGGCGAACACCTTTTCCTGCACGGCCCGAGCGGCAGTGGCAAAAGCACGCTGCTCAGCCTGTTGGCAGGCATGCTTCGGCCGGCCTCTGGCACTGTCCGCGTACTCGGAACCGATATCCACCGGCTCGGTGCCGGCGCCCGCGACCAGTTCCGGGCCGACCACATGGGCGTGATCTTCCAGCAGTTCAATCTGGTGCCCTACCTGAGCACACGAGCCAACGTCACCCTGCCCTGCGGACTTTCTGAACTGCGCAGAGAGCGCACCGAACCGACCGTCGAAGACGAGGCTGAGAGATTGCTTGCCGCCCTGTCCATCCCCGCGGACCACTGGCAGAGGAAAGTCACCAGGCTGAGTATTGGCCAGCAGCAACGTATCGCAGCCGCCCGGGCGCTGATTGGCGCGCCCGGCCTGATTCTCGCGGACGAGCCGACTTCCGCACTGGATGCCGACAACCGGGACCGGTTCCTGGAACTGCTTCTAACTCTTGCGCACCGGCACAACACCTCGGTTCTGTTCGTCAGTCACGACCAGTCCCTGGCCCGCCATTTCGATAATCAGCTGGAACTGCAGGGTGACCGGACATGAAAGCACGCCTGGCCCTGACACTCGCCCTGGCCAGCCTCTGGCACCGGAAAAAAGTACTGGCCCTGGTGTGCCTGACCCTGACCCTGAGCGTTTCCCTGTTGCTGGGCATCCAATACCTCCGCACGGAGGTCAAGCAGTCCTTCACCAGCACCATCAGCGGTACAGACCTGATCATCGGCGCCCGAAGTGGCCAGTTGAACCTGCTGTTGTACACCGTGTTTCATATTGGCGATGCCACCAACAACATTCGCTGGTCGACCTATCAGGGCCTGAAACAGGATAACCGCCTGGCCTGGCTGATTCCGATTTCCCTGGGAGACAGCTACCGGGGTAATCGTGTGGTCGCCACAGATGAGAACTTTTTCAAGCACTTCCGCTACGGCCGCGACCTGCCCCTCGAACTGGATGAAGGCCAGTGGTTTGAAGGCGTCTTTGATGTAGTGTTGGGTGCCGGCGTTGCCCGCTCGCTGGCGCATCAGGTGGGCGAGCAGATCGTGCTATCCCATGGCGGTGGACGCACCAGTTTCTCCAACCACGAAGACACGCCGTTTACCGTCACCGGCATACTGGCGCCCACTGGCACGCCGGTGGACCAGGCCGTGTATATCAGCCTGGATGGCATGGAGGCCATGCACGTAGGCTGGGAATCCGGGGTCGCCATCCCCGGACGGACAATCACACCGGAGCAGGCAAAGGGCCGAGATTTCACACCCGATGCCATTACCGCCGTGTTCGTTGGTATCGACCGGCAAATCCTGACCTTCCGCATACAGCGGGAAATCAACCAGTTTGCCGGCGAGCCGCTCTCGGCCATACTTCCGGGAGTCGCCCTCAGTGAACTCTGGCGGCTGATGGGCCAGTTTGAGCGAGCACTACTTGGCATAACCGGTTTTGTCGTGGTAACCAGCCTGATCGGGCTGATTGCCGTACTTCTGACCCTCCAGGCCCAGCGGGCCCATGAAATTGCGGTGCTGCGGGCAACCGGTGCCTCTCCGGCGCTGATTGCCTCACTTTACATCCTCGAGTGCGTGGCTCTTGCCCTTGCCGCCTGCGTGATGGCTTTGGCCCTTGGCATGGCGGGCCTTGCACTGGCGAGCCCATGGTTACTGGCCAACTATGGCCTGCAGATCGAGCTTCGCCCATTAACGCCCGAGGAATGGACGTTAATGGCCCTGGTTCCGGTTGCCGCCTTCACCGTGGCGCTGATACCCGCCTTCAACACATGGCGCCAGAGCCGCCGGCTGGGCTTTGGCGAGGCAGCAGATCAGTGATGGGCATCACGCAGGGAACGCAATGACAAGCCTGTAAATTGACCGACTTAGCGTCCACACTTATAGTTGAGCTTAATATCATAAAACCACTGCTGGGCACGTCATGGAACAGTCCGAAGTACAGGCATTAGCGGACAAGCTGGACAGGCTGATTGAACGCTGTCAGAAACTTGAGCGGGACAACGCCACATTGCGGGAACTGCAGGACGACTGGAACCGGGAACGGGCCCAGCTGGTGCAGAAGAACGATCACGCGAAGCACAAGATCGAAGCCATGATCAGCCGCCTTAGGGCCCTGGAGCATCACTGATGGCACAGCAATCCACCACGGTTGAGGTGAAAATCCTCGACAAGGAATACCTGGTCGCCTGCCCCGAGGAAGAACAGGAGGCACTGCTGCGTGCCGCCCGGCATCTGGACAACAAAATGCGGGAAATCCGCGCCGGCGGCAAGGTTTTTGGTACCGAGCGCATTGCTGTAATGGCCGCTCTCAACATAACCCACGAACTGCTCGAGCGCGACACCATGTCCGATGCCACCAGCACCTTGCTGCGAGCCATGGACAACAAACTGGACGGAGCGCTGGGTGATGGCTCCGGTCGTTAAATCCCCGGAGAATCTCAGACAGGTGTTGCAATCGGCCCCGACACTGCCCGTATAATGAGAACAACTTCCTGGGCTGTTCGGGATAGTCGGATACGTCCTCGAGCCGATGCGCACTACCCAGGTGGCTACTTCAGGGCATTGTGAGCACGTCCCCGACAGGGGAAAGCCTAATATGTCACAGCGGCCACCGACCTTGAACTTTGGGTTCAAGGGCCACATCCGATAACGGCAGCCCGGGAAGCTTTATTTTGAGCCAGTTTATCGAGCCTCAACCGTTCCAGTCCCACCCTGATACCCTGTCGCGCAGTGAACTTCGCAAACGCCTGCGGCAGAATCGTCGCGACCTGAGCGCTGAAAAACAGCAACAGGCCGCCGAGCACCTGGCCCTCAATCTGCTGAAGAATCCAGACCTGCACCGGGCCCGGCACATTGCCATTTATCTGCCCAACGACGGCGAAATTGACCCCCACGTATACCTGGACATCGCCCGGCGCAAGGGCATCCGCTTCTACCTGCCGGTACTCCATCCGATTCATGAAGGCAGGCTGGTGTTCAGCCCCTACTACGATGGCGTGGAACTCACCGCCAACCGGTTTGGCATTCCCGAGCCAGGGTTCAGCAAAGGCCTGCGGCGCCCGGCCTGGGCACTGGATGCAGTACTGTTTCCGTTAGTGGGGTTTGACGAACAGGGCGGAAGACTGGGGATGGGAGGAGGCTTTTACGACAGAACATTTGCCTTCAGCCGGATACGGCCAAGGCTGGCGCCGAAGCTGATTGGCCTGGCCCACGATTTCCAGAAAGTTAAGAAGCTGCCAATAGAGCCCTGGGACGTGCCCCTTCACAGCGTAGTGACCGATAAGCGACGTTACCGGTTCAGCGGCTGATTCATGACTTGAACGGAGCCAACCAGATTGGCCGCTCGTGCGTCTTTATCTTCGGAGGCGTGGATGGATGTGAAACCAGTAATCACAAGGCCGATGGCAAAAATCAGCACAATGGCTTTGATGATGTCAGGCTTGCCGCCCATGGCTTCAGTTCCTCAAAATGCGGTTTTAAAAGTGTCGGGAAATCAGATAGCTATTCTTGACTTCAAGAATCAGAAGAAAGACTAACACCTATCTGTACTTTTACAATTTTTCACAGATTAAAATTCAGTAAGCTTTGCATTCGGGGACCGGCCAGGGTCTGGCAGGGCTTTCCAAAACACGCTGTGGATACATCCCTGTACGCTTGGCTCCGCCATCCATGGCTCCG
>NZ_DDOI01000147.1:0-7819 GCF_002341575.1 Marinobacter sp. UBA2498
AGGCCGCGTATTCTACATCGTAACGCCGCCTTGTCAACCGTTAATCCGAAGAATTTTAAAACTCATTTTCTTCAGTACTTTCAAACGGTTACTTCTGCTCGGAAAACCGCTGTGAGTGGCTTGTCCCTCAGAAGTGGTGCGCATTCTACAGGCGTCAGGAAAACTGTCAACGAGGTTTTTGAATTAATTTATAGCGGTATCGGTTTCCACGTATCCGCCTGATCAGTCAGTGATCAGATCGTATTCTTTTTACTCAAAATCAGCCTCTGACAAACGGAATCAGCGCGCGACTCCCGCTCCATTTCCAACGAAGCGCCAGCAGAACTGCGATTATCAGGCCGTACACCACCATTTCTCCAACGTCACTGCGGGACTGCCAGATGAAATGAACCCATGCCGCTATCGCAATCGGGTACACCAGCTTATGCAAGGCTTTCCATTGCCGGCCCATCCGCCTCATCATCCCCTTTGTTGAGGTTAACGCCAGTGGCACAAGCATAAGGAAAGACACCGCCCCCGCCAGGATATATGGCCGCTTGGTGAACGTGGCCCATAGATCGCTCCAGCCAAGAATAAACTGCAGAAACGCCAATACATGCAACACCGCATAAAAGAACGCAAACAGACCAAGCATCCGGCGAACCCGGATCCACGCTCCCCACCCTGTCCAACGCTTGAGCGGTGTCATGCATAAGGTAGCAATCAATAACTGAAATGCCGCGATGCCCAGCGACTCTGTTACTTCTTGCCCGGGATCCGGGCCGAGGGACTGGCTGGCAATGCTGGCAATCAGCACCAACAGGGGAACGCTGGCGAGCAGCGCTACCAGCAGGCGAAACGCCAGCACAAACCCCGGTTGGTTCAGCACACGCTTCTCATTCATCAATAGAACTTGCTCAAATCCATGCCCTTGTACAGATCGGCAACCTGTTCTCCATAACCATTGAACTTGACGGTTTCCATGTAGTTGGGAGAGAGCAAGCCAGAGGGCAGCCTGCGCTCCCGCTTCTGGCTCCACCTCGGATGGTCAACTTCAGGGTTCACGTTGGCATAGAAGCCATACTCCTGGGGCGCAAGCATTTCCCAGGTAGTCTTGGGGCGCTCCTCCTGAAAGCGAATCTTGACGATCGACTTGATGCTCTTGAAACCGTACTTCCAGGGCACGACCAGCCGGATAGGCGCGCCATTCTGGTTTGGCATGGTCTTGCCGTAGAGCCCAACAGCCAGGAAGCTTAACTCGTTCATTGCCTCGTCCATGCGAAGACCTTCCTGATAAGGCCAGTCGATGGTGCTGAACAGCGAGCGCTGACCTCGCATCTGGTCCGGATCATAGAGGGTCTCGAAATAGACGTACTTCGCCCTGGAAGTCGGTTCGAGCCGCTTGAGAATGTCGGCCAAGGGGATCCCGATCCAGGGAATCACCATCGACCAGGCCTCGACACAACGAAGCCGATACACCCGTTCCTGATACTCGTGAGGTTTCAGCAGATCTTCCAACGCATACGCACCGGGCCGATCACATGCGCCTTCAACAACCACGGACCAGGGATCAACGGTCATCTCATCGGCGTACTTCGCCGGATCCCCTTTTCCAGTGCCGAACTCGTAAAAGTTGTTGTAACGGGTTACGTCCTCAAAAGGGGTTTTCTCCTCGTCGGTGGAAAAGCCGGGCATCGGAACAAAATCCAGCGCTTCTCCCGGGACAGGAAGCTTCGCTGCCGACAACAGACCGGGCACTGAAAGGCCAGCGGCCACAGCCAGGGTGCCGGACATAAATTGACGTCGGTTCAGGTAAACAGACTCGGGCGTAACTTCAGAATGAGGCAAAGCCCAGGAAGGGCGTTTCTTGATGAGCATGGAAAGTCTCCGTCGGGGCATCAGCCAGCAAAGGCGTTGACCGGAGACTGTATTGAAAATTCCCGGACCTCACTGAGGAGGCCCGGAAGGGGTGCTCAGTCAGCGGCGCCTGGAGCTTTCCGTGGCTTGCCACGGAAAAGCGCACGAACAGGGCCGGACAACGCGTATATCAGAAATCCAGTAAACAATACGGTTGCAGGATCCAGCGCGATCACTACAAAAACCAGCACCACAAGCAGAATGGCGGCAAACGGTACACGGCCACGCAGGTCCAGATCCTTGAAACTGCGGTACAGAATATTGCTCACCATCAAAACACCGGCACCGCCGACCACAAACATGGTCAACAAGGTGAGCCAGGTAGACGGTTCGAAAAGATGGAAACACCAGACCAGGCCCGCGACACAGGCAGCCGCAGCCGGACTCGGCAAGCCGACAAAGAACTTCTTATCGACCGAGCCAATCTGGGTATTGAACCGTGCCAGGCGCAAAGCGGCGCCAGCCACGTAGATAAAGGTGATGGCCCAACCAACCTTGTCGAAGGCGTTCAGTGACCAGAAAAAGGCTACCAGCCCGGGAGCGACGCCGAAGGCCACCATGTCGGCCAGACTGTCGTACTCCTCACCGAATTTACTCTGGGTATTGGTCATCCGGGCGACCCGGCCGTCGAGACCGTCCAGAATCATCGACACAAAAATAGCGATGGCGGCATTGTCAAAGACGCCGTTGGCGGCAGAAACAATGGCGTAAAAACCTGAGAACAGCGAAGCGGTTGTGAGCGCATTGGGAAGCAGGTATATCCCCTTGCGGCGCACGGGCGCACCTCCTACCAGCTCTTCTTCAACCACTTCCCCGGCCTCGACTTCATAGTCCGGGTTCTGCTTGCCGTCGGCGGATTTTCTTTCTTCAGTCATTCCCATTACTCCGGAAAGCGTTTGGGCGGAGTATATACGAAAAACGCGGCCACCCGGGCCGCGTTTTTCAAAACCAGGCGGAATTCCGCTTAGTTTTTGTCCTTATCCACGATCTTGTTCGCGGAGATCCAGGGCATCATGCCGCGCAGTTTTTCACCAACCACTTCGATTTCGTGGGCAGCGTTCTGGCGACGACGCGCCGTCATGGACGGATAGTTCAGAGCGCCTTCAGAGATAAACATCTTGGCGTACTCGCCGCTCTGAATACGCTTCAGCGCGTTGCGCATCGCTTCACGGGACTGCTCGTTGATGATTTCGGGACCGGTCACATACTCGCCATACTCCGCGTTGTTGGAGATGGAGTAGTTCATGTTGGCGATACCGCCCTCGTACATCAGATCGACGATCAACTTTAGCTCGTGCAGACACTCGAAGTACGCCATTTCCGGCTCATAACCGCCTTCCACGAGCGTTTCGAACGCCGCTTTAACTAGCTCCACGGTACCACCGCAGAGAACGGCCTGCTCACCGAACAGATCGGTTTCGGTCTCATCCTTGAACGTGGTTTCGATGATGCCGGTACGGCCGCCACCGATACCGCTGGCGTAGGACAGAGCCAGATTCTTGGCGTTGCCGGAGGAATCCTGGAAGATAGCGATCAGGTCAGGAATACCACCACCGTTGGCGAACTCGGTGCGCACGGTGTGGCCCGGTGCCTTGGGAGCAATCATAATGACGTCCAGATCCTTACGCGGAACGATCTGGTTGTAGTGGATAGCAAAGCCGTGGGCGAACGCCAGGGTGGCGCCTTGCTGCAGATTCGGCTCGATTTCCGCCTTGTACAGCTGGGCCTGGTATTCGTCCGGAGTCAGAACCATGACAACGTCGGCAGCGGCAACGGCAGACGGCACGTCGCTGGTCTTCAGACCATAGGCTTCCGCCTTGGCGATGGAAGAAGAACCCGGGCGCAGGCCCACGGTCACGTCAACGCCGGACTCTTTCAGGTTGCAAGCGTGAGCGTGGCCCTGGGAGCCGAAACCAATGATGGCAACTTTCTTGCCCTGGATGATGGAAAGATCGCAATCCTTATCGTAGTAAACCTGCATGAGAAACCTCTGTTATTTGTGATGGCCCCGAAGAGCCATATTGTTCAAACCCTGTTTGAAATCGTTAAAGGCTGAGCACCTTCTCGCCCCGGGCGATACCGGATACACCGCTGCGCACCACTTCCAGTACGCCCGACGTGCCAACGGCCTGAATAAAGCCGTCCAGCTTCTCGCTGTCACCTGCCAACTGAACCGTGTAAACGGAGCTGGTCACATCCACGATCTGGCCGCGGAAAATGTCCACCGTACGCTTGATCTCGGCGCGCTGGGAACCCGTGGCTTTCAGCTTGACCAGCATCAGTTCGCGTTCGATATGGGCGCCTTCGGTGAGATCCACCAGCTTGACGACTTCAATCAGCTTGTTCAGTTGTTTGGTGATCTGTTCGATCACCTTGTCAGAACCCGTGGTGGTCACCGTCAGACGGGACAACGTCTCGTCCTCGGTTGGCGCCACGGTGAGTGTTTCGATGTTGTAGTTGCGCTGGGAAAACAGACCTACCACCCGCGACAGGGCGCCAGGTTCGTTTTCAAGCAAAACAGAAATGATTCGACGCATGATCAGACCCTCTCCGTCTTGCTGAGCCACATATCTTTCATGGAACCCCGGGCAACCTGCATCGGATACACGTGCTCAAAGCGATCCACGTAGATATCCACAAATACCAGCTCGTCTTTCATGGCCAGCACTTCTTTTAGCTTGGTCTCCAGGTCCTCCTTCTTCTCAATCCGGACACCCTTGTGGCCGTAGGCTTCCGCCAGCTTGATGAAGTCGGGCAGGGACTCCATGTAGGACTCGGCATGGCGGGACTCGTAGTTCATGTCCTGCCATTGCTTGACCATACCCAGAGCCTGGTTATTCAGATTAATGATCTTAACCGGCAGGTTGTACTGCTTGCAGGTCGACAGCTCCTGGATGTTCATCTGGATACTGCCCTCACCGGTAATGCACAGCACTTCGTCGTCCGGATGGGTCAGTTTTACCCCCATGGCCGCCGGCAGGCCGAAGCCCATGGTGCCGAGACCACCGGAATTGATCCAGCGGTTGGGCTTATCGAACTTGTAGTACTGGGCCGCGAACATCTGATGCTGACCAACATCGGAAGTCACGAAGGCTTCGCCGTTGGTCAAGCGACACAGCATTTCGATGACTTCCTGGGGCTTGATCACATCCGGGCTGGTCTCATAGCGCATGCCATGGAATGCTCGCCACTCGTCAATCTGCTTCCACCAGGAAGCAATTGCGTCCGCGTCCGGCTTTTCCTTGGCTTCCTTCACCAGCGACAGCATTTCCTTGAGCACAGCGTCAACCGGGCCAACGATGGGCACATCGGCATCCACGGTTTTGGAAATCGAGGCCGGGTCGATGTCGATATGGATGATGCGCGCGCCCGGACAGAACTTCTCGGTAGCATTGGTCACCCGATCATCAAAACGGGCTCCCACGCAGAGAATGAGATCCGAGTGGTGCATGGCCATGTTGGCTTCGTAGGTGCCGTGCATGCCAAGCCAGCCGAGGTGCTGTTTATCGCTGGCCGGGTAACAGCCAATGCCCATCAGGGTATTGGTGATCGGATAGCCCAGCAGCCGTACCAACTCAGTCAGCTGATCCGATGCCTTGCCCAGAACAACCCCACCGCCTGCGTAGATAATTGGGCGCTTCGCCGCCAGCATCATGTCGACCGCTTTCTTGATCTGACCGGCATGGCCGCGAATAGCGGGGTTGTAGGAGCGCAGTTTGACCTTCTTGGGATAGGCGTACTCGTAACGCTCGTTCGGCGTGGTCATATCCTTGGGAATATCCACGACCACAGGACCGGGGCGACCGGTCGCGGCAATATAATACGCCTTACGGATAATCTCCGGGATTTCCTCGGGATGACGGACACTGAGATTGTGCTTAACCACCGGACGGGAGACACCCATCATATCGGTTTCCTGGAACGCGTCCTCGCCGATGAGGGTGGACGCAACCTGGCCGCACAGAACCACCATGGGGATGGAATCCATGAATGCGGTGGCAATGCCAGTGATGGTGTTGGTGGCTCCAGGACCCGAGGTCACCAGTACGGTACCTGGTTTTCCGGTCGCACGGGCATAACCGTCGGCCATGTGGACCGCCGCCTGCTCGTGCCTTACCAGAATGTGCTTGACTTTGTCCTGCCTGAACAGCGCATCATAAATATGAAGGGCTGCACCACCCGGATAGCCGTATATGTATTCGATACCTTCATCTTGAAGGGACCGGATCAGCATATCGGCGCCAGACAATAACTCCACGATTTTCTACCCTCTTCTACGAGTGAATGAGCCGGGAAGGCTCCCGGTTGCCTGGATTCACGGTGTCCATGCTTCTTTTGAAAGCGGAACCGGCTGCTCCTCCACACCTTGTTAAGAGGTTGTCTCCTGGCCAGCCGCCCTCCTGAGGGTTGCGGAGAACGGCCAATCAACGGGTTGCACGTAAGCAACAACCATCCCGCGACGGATGCGCGGCGCGTTCAGTGTGGTAATTGATGGGGGATACTCGCTCGGGATTGCCTGCCGTATTGACCCCAGTCTTCAGGCAATCGGTAATTCTGACAGCGCGAAACTCCCTGTCAATAGCCGCTGCAGGTTTCTGTGCCTATACTGGCCGAAGGTCTGCCATAATTGGAACAAATCCGATACAAAGATTTGAACCAGACAGAAGAAAATCCGCAATAGCGATGGCATGATAGGCAACATTGAAATTAAAAAAACGGGCCCGGTCTATCCAGGTTGTCTGCCTGCCCGGGAGCAGTGAACATACGCGAGTTGAGCCATGAACAGAAAAATCCTGACGCTGACCTTATTACTGGCGGTTGTACCTGGTGTCGCCATGAGCGCCTCTGTCTATAAATGGACCGATGAAAACGGAGTTACCCATTTTGGCGACCGGCAGCCCACGGGCTCAAAGGCCGAACGAGTCAACGTTCGCTCTGGTACGTCTACCGACGCATCCGGCAATCGACAGAGCCCGCAAGAGCGACTGCGAAATGTACAAGAACAGCGAGCGGATGAAACGGAGCAGCGCCGGGAAATGGCGGCTGAGGAGGCCCGCAGAAAACAGCGGGAAGCGAACTGCGAAACAGCTCGCTCAAATTTGAACGTGATCGACACCAACGCTCGTATTCGGATCGAGGAAAACGGGGAACAACACTACCTCAGCCCAGAGGAAATTGCCGAAAAGCGGGCAGAATTTGAGCGGATTGCGGAAGAGAACTGCGGACCGGAAGAACAGTAAGACGAAAAAAAGGGGTCAGATGAAAGCTTTCATCTGACCCCGGTTTCAAGCTCAAGCCTTGGCGAATGCCAGGTGGTGGTCCTCCACCGTACCCTTGATGACATCCCCCGGCACAAACTCTCCCTGTAGCAAACGCTGAGCCAGCGGATTCTCGATCATTCGCTGAATAGCCCGCTTCAAAGGCCGCGCGCCATATACCGGGTCGTACCCGACTTCGGCCAGCAGCTCCATCGCAGCGTCATCCAGCTCCAGCTTCATATCCTGTTCTTTCAGGCGCTTGCTCAGAGACTCGATCTGAATCCGGGCAATGCCCTGGATTTGACTCTCCGCCAGCGGGTGGAACACCACCACTTCATCTACGCGGTTGATGAACTCGGGGCGGAAATGAGTGCCGACGACTTCCATGACGGCCCTCTTCATGACCTCGTAGTTCTCCTCGCCGGCTTTCTGCTGGATGATGTCCGAGCCGAGGTTTGAGGTCATGACAATGACCGTGTTCCGGAAGTCGACGGTCCTGCCCTGCCCGTCCGTCAGGCGACCATCCTCAAGTACCTGCAAAAGTATGTTGAACACATCCGGATGGGCTTTTTCCACCTCATCCAGCAACAAGACGGAATACGGCCGGCGGCGAACCGCTTCGGTCAGGTAGCCACCTTCCTCGTAGCCGACATAGCCCGGAGGCG
>NZ_DDOI01000095.1:0-286 GCF_002341575.1 Marinobacter sp. UBA2498
AGGATGTGCTTGTAATCGGCGCCCACTTCGGCGACCAGCTCGGCGATGTTCTCGGCCAGCTGATGCTCGTAGGCGTCGTTGTCGGCGCACAGTACCTTGCTCACGCCTTCCGCCTTGGCGGCTTCCTCGGCCACGGCGCCGCAGCCTTTGCCGGCGACCAGCACGGTGATGTCACCGCCGATTTCCTTGGCGGCGGCGAGAACGCTCAAAGTAACCTTGTTGAGCGTGGCGTTGTCGTGTTCGGCGTAAACTAAAACACTCATCAGATCACCTTCGCTTCGTTCTT
>NZ_DDOI01000095.1:496-700 GCF_002341575.1 Marinobacter sp. UBA2498
CCTTCGCTTCGTTCTTCAGTTTCTCGACCAGCTCGTCCACGGAGCCCACCATAACGCCCGCCTTGCGCTCGGCCGGTGTTTCCACCTTCTCGATGGTCACGCGGGGGGTCATATCAACGCCCAGATCAGCCGGGGTTTTCACGTCCAGCGGCTTCTTCTTGGCTTTCATGATGTTCGGCAGGGAAGCGTAGCGCGGCTCGTTGA
>NZ_DDOI01000095.1:832-4900 GCF_002341575.1 Marinobacter sp. UBA2498
AAGCGTAGCGCGGCTCGTTGAGACGCAGGTCGGTGGTCACCACCGCCGGCAGTTTCAGTTCCACGGTCTGCAGGCCGCCGTCGATTTCACGGGTCACCTTGACCTTGCCTTCTTCCACGTTCACTTCAGAGGCGAACGTGCCCTGGGGCATGCCGGTCAGAGCAGCCAGCATCTGGCCGGTCTGGTTGTTGTCATCGTCGATGGCCTGTTTGCCGAGGATCACCATTTCCGGCTTTTCCTCTTCAACGATGGCTTTCAGCGCCTTGGCGATGCCCAGCGGCTGAATCTCTTCATCGGTTTCCACCAGGATGGACCGGTCGGCGCCCAGCGCCATGGCGGTGCGCAGCTGTTCCTGAGCGGCTTTGGGGCCGATGCTGACAGCGACGATTTCGGTCACGACGCCTTTTTCTTTCAGGCGTACCGCTTCTTCCACGGCGATTTCGCAGAAGGGGTTCATGGCCATTTTCACATTGGCGAGATCAACGCCAGAGTTGTCCGCCTTCACGCGAACCTTAACGTTGTAGTCAATGACTCGCTTGATGGGTACAAGAACCTTCATAGGATCCTCGGAATCTTCCACTTGGTGACTGAAGTCGCTTCCGTCCGGGGGCTGCCACAAAGCAGGGTTTGGAAGCCCACCGTGCCTTGTGGCAACCCGCCCGAATACTCGCTTTCACCAGTACTTAATAAGGACGGAAACGATGAAAGAGGCGAGACGACGCCGAACGCCGGGGCCCCGCGCGAGAGCCGGTATCTTGAACGCTGCCCCCCGGCAGGTCAATAGGCCGAAGTCGGGTAAGCGGATGATTTTGCTGCCAATTGTGTCGTTGTTTCATGACCCGCCGGTCGCCGATATCCTTGTAAATCAACCACCTGGCAAGGGATAATCCAAACAAGTGTTTGAATCGGCGTGAAAGTCGATTCCGAAAAGTGGTGCGATATGGAGGATGCCTTTATACTCCGCGCCACCCCAAGAGAACCGAAAGCTAGGAGACAGGCTGTGGAACGCGAATCTATGGAAGTCGACGTCGTCATCGTCGGCGCCGGTCCGTCCGGTCTGGCAACCGCATGCCGCCTGGGTCAAATCGCCCAGGAAAGCGGTCAGGAACTCAGCGTCGTGGTGGTGGAGAAAGGCTCTGAAGTAGGCGCCCATATCCTCTCCGGCGCGGTATTCGAGCCGCGCGCGCTTAACGAGCTGTTCCCCAACTGGAAAGAACTCGGCGCCCCGCTGAACACCGAAGTCGGCGGCGACGAAATCTTCTACTTCACTGGCGCCGAGAAAGGCTCCAAGGTGCCCAACCCGTTCGTGCCCAAGACCATGCACAACGAGGGCAACTACGTTATTTCCCTGGGCAACCTGTGCCGCTGGCTTGCCGAACAGGCCGAACAGCTTGGCGTTGAGGTGTATCCCGGCTTTGCCGCGTCCGAAACCATTATTGAAGACGGTCAGGTAAAAGGGATCATTACCGGCGATATGGGCGTGGCCCGCGACGGTTCCGAAAAAGACGGCTACATGCCAGGCATGGAACTGCGCGCGAAGTACACGCTGTTCACCGAGGGCTGCCGCGGTCACCTGGGCAAGCGCCTGATCAACGAGTTCAAGCTTGATGAAGGCAAAGACCCGCAGCACTACGGTATCGGTATCAAGGAACTGTGGGATATTGATCCGGCCAAACACGAGCCGGGCCTCGTAGTTCATACCACCGGCTGGCCCCTGAAAGAAACTGGCTCCACCGGTGGCTCTTTCCTGTATCACCTCGAGAATGGCCAGGTATATGTGGGCTTGATCACCGATCTGTCTTACAGCAACCCGCATCTGAGCCCGTTTGAGGAATTTCAGCGGCTGAAGCTGCATCCGGAAATCAAGAAACACCTGGAAGGCGGCAAGCGCGTTTCCTACGGCGCCCGTGCAATTACCAAGGGTGGCTACAACGCTCTGCCCAAGATGAGCTTCCCGGGTGGTCTCCTGCTGGGCTGTGATGCGGGCACGCTGAACGGTTCCAAGATCAAGGGCTCCCACACCGCCATGAAGTCCGGCATGTTGGGCGCCGAGGCAGTTTTCGAAGCGCTGAAGGACGGCAAGAGCGGCGAAGAGATCAGCAGCTTCCAGAAGAAATTTGAAGACAGCTGGCTGTTCAAGGAGCTATACGCAGAGCGTAACTTCGGCCCGGCGATGCACAAGTTCGGCAATATAGTCGGTGGCGCCATCGCCTACTTTGAGCAGAACATCCTGCGCGGCAGCCTGCCGATTACCTTCCACGATACCACTCCGGATTATGCCACCATGAAGCCGGCAGCCGAGTGCAAGAAGGTGACCTATCCCAAGCCGGATAACACCCTGACCTTCGATCGTCTGTCCTCGGTGTTCATTTCAAACACCAACCACGAGGAAGATCAGCCGGTTCACCTTAAACTGACCGATCCGGAACTTCCGATCCGCGACAACCTGCCGAAATACGATGAGCCTGCGCAGCGCTACTGCCCGGCTGGTGTTTATGAAGTTGTCGAGAAAGACGATGGCGGCGGAAAGCGCTTCCAGATCAACGCCCAGAACTGTGTTCACTGCAAGACCTGCGACATCAAGGATCCTGCACAGAACATTAACTGGGTAACTCCGGAAGGGGGCGGTGGCCCGAATTATCCGAACATGTAAGTCCGGATTCCGGTAGAAAACGGCCCCTCGCGGGCCGTTTTTTTTGGCATAAAAAAACGGCTCCCGAGGGAACCGTTTTTCGTTGCGCTTCAGAAAAGCTTAGTGAGCGTGGCCGTGCTCTTGCTCTTCGTCAGTCGCGTCGCGAGCTTCTACCACTTCTACGTCGAAGTGCAGAGTCTGGCCAGCGAGCGGATGGTTGGCGTCGATGGTGACGGTTTCGTCGCCAACTTCTACCACACGAACGACCTGGGGGCCGCCCGGGGTCTGCGCCTGGAACTGCATGCCCGGCTCGATGGTATCGACGCCTTCAAATGCAGAACGCGGAACCGGCTGGATCAGCTCTTCGTTAACTTCGCCGTAGCCTTCAGCAGGTTCTACAGAAACCTTAACCTGATCGCCTGCGTTCTTTTCGTTCAGTGCACTTTCCAGTCCACCGATAATGTTCTGTGCACCTTCCAGGTAAGACAGAGGCTCACGACCTTCTACACGGGAGGAATCAAGCTGCTCTCCCTGATCGTTGGTGAGCGTGTAATGGATGGTGACAACACGAGGTTGGGCCATGTGATCTCCTTGCGTGTCCGCAATGACTGTTTAATTGATTTAGGCAATCGAAAGTGATCGTGAACAGCCAGACTGAACAGAGGGACTAACGACCACCGGGCCTCGTTAGAGAGCCAGGCTCATAACAAGTATGAAAACACAGTTTAACAACTGAGCTAATGCGTTTTCTACCGTAATTCTGGGGCCGTGGTACGGGTTTTCAACCACCCTGCCCGATTTTGTAGAAAATTCCGTGGCTGAATACCCCAAGAACCGGGTGTCCGTCTTCATTCCGTTCCACAACATGCTCCGCCAGGTCGTAATAGGCTGCGGTTACCAGTCGCGCTTCGACCCCATGGCGAACCTTTACCACGGGTCTTGGCTCATCGGAGCCCGGATAGGTAGTCACTTCCAGTGGATGGTCCTGGCCAATCTCGAGGGTTTCGCCGACATTGGTGGTCAGGGAAATGACCTGACGGTCGCTCTCTCCAGTCACGGTCAGGGAATGGGCGAGCAACGGCGCATCCTCGACTTGGATGCGCCACTTTTCAACGGGCGTCACCAGGTAGTATTCGCCGTCGCTTTCCCGGCGGAGAATGGTGGAAAACAGACGTACAATCGCTTCTCGAGCCAGCGGCTCGCCTTTGAAGATCCACTGACCATCGCGGCTGATGCGAAGATCCATATCCCCGGAAAGCTCGGGGTCCCACTGATCAATGGGTGGATTCCCGACCTTCTTCACGGTTTCCTCCACCTGCTTTGCAAGATTATCCGGATTCATGCTCATAACGGTGGCTCCCGGCCATCTGAATTACAACCCGCGCATCCACTCCGCGCGCAACGGTGCTGCACCGGGGTTGGTAATGGCGAGGTTT
>NZ_DDOI01000095.1:4939-16880 GCF_002341575.1 Marinobacter sp. UBA2498
CGAGGTTTACCTGGTCCAGCATTTTCTGCTTGTCACGGCCCAGCGTGCCTTTCAGCACGAGGTAATTTGAAGCGTGATCACTGCGGAAGATGGTCTTATCCAGCTCAAGATGCTCCAGGAAGAGGCGTATCTCTTCAAAGAGCCCTTTTTGGGACAGCGGCACGAAATCGTCTCCGAAGCCCTCCCGGAAACGTTCTTCTCCCTGTGGGAAACTGACCACGAGGGTGGAAAGATAATCCGGCTGTGTCTCGTTGCAGAGCGTTGCGGTATTGATCGCGTGCTGGCGCGAAAGGTTTTCTCCGCCCAGCCCATTCAGCACCATGACAGAGCTCGTAAGACCCGCCTCACGGATTTTCAGCAGTGCCGAGCGGGTGGATTCCCAGGTTTCGCCCTTGTTGACCCGGCGCAGGATTTCATCATCGCCGGATTCCATACCGACATAGAGAATTTCAAGGCCTGCATCCTTCAGTTGAGCCAGTTCTTCTACGGTCTTTTTCGCGAGGTTGCGGGGCAGACAGTAGCTGGAAACCCGCTGAAGATCCGGAAAAGCCTCCCTGAGCTGACCCAGTATTTCCAACAGGCGACGGGTCGGCAATACCATGGCATCACCGTCTGCAAGAAAAACTCGGCGCACGCCACCCAGGCTGCGAGCCGCATTACGGATGTCCTGGAGCACATCTTCAGGCTTGCGGGCCCGGAATTTCTTTTGCGGCTGCGTATACATCTCGCAAAACGTGCACTTGTTCCAGGAGCAGCCGTTGGTGACCGGCAGGATCAGTGACTTGGCTTCACTGGGAGGCCGGAAGACCGGCTCCACGTAGTCGATTGGAAAGCTGTACATAGTCGGGCTCGGATTTGAGGATTCAGAAATTACTTACTGGCGATATCAGGGCAGAAACTGGGCTTTCAAGTCAGCGCAACCGGGACCGACTACTGGCATATCCAGCATGACGGCCTGGGAGGTCATGAACGGAATGCCCCGGCGGTGTGCGTCAACCAGAAGCGTGGCAAGCCCTCCCACCAGGGGCATGTGGGAAACGATCAACAGGGGTGATTCGTGATGCTCAATCAATGCATCAAGGCAGGCTGCCGGGTCGTCGTCCGGAGTGATAAACATCTTTTCTTCAACGGGACAATTGAGAATTTCGGAAACGATCGCCGCCGTTTGCCTGGCCCGCACATAGGGGCTGCTCCAGACCAGCTTCGGTCGCCAGGGCGACTCCGCGATGCGAGCGGCAACCTCAGCCACGCCAAGCCGGCCGGCCTCTGTCAGTTCACGTTCCTGATCCAGCGTATGCCAGCCAGCTTCCCCATGGCGCATGATGAGCAGTTGCAAGGGCTCTCTCCTTTCCGGCCTGGTCCCGGTTCAGCGGGCCTGTTACTGGCTGATGGTCCGCGGCAGTATAAATTCTACGTCGGAATTCTGGACCGACATCATGAGGCTATTGATGACCGCCTTGATTGAAGCGTTGTCATAGAGGATCTCGTAAAGCCCACGAACCAGTGGCATGTAGATCCCGATGGCCTCGGCTTTCTGCTTGACGAGCTTCAGGGTATAGATACCTTCGGCCACCTGCCCGAGCTCCGCCACGGCATCGTCCAGTTTCTGGCCCTGGCCAACGGCATAACCCACTCGAAAGTTCCGGCTCTTGGATGAGGTGCAGGTCACGATCAGATCACCGACACCCGCCAGCCCCATGAATGTCATTGGGTTGGCGCCGAGGCTGACGGCAAACCGGCTCATCTCTGCAAGACCGCGGGTAATCAGCATGGCCTTGGCGTTCTCACCCATTTCCAGGGCGGAGGCAAGACCCGCAACAATCGCATAGATGTTCTTCAGTGCCCCGGCGAGTTCCACGCCATACACATCCACGTTCGCGTAAACGCGAAAATACTCGCACCCAAGGAGGTCCTGAACCGAGCGGCGTACATCCGGATCCTTGGCGGCAATAACAGTGGCGGTCAGATCCCGGTTTACGATTTCACCAGCCAGGTTGGGGCCACTGAGCACGCCAGTACGACAACGAGGGATCTCTTCCTGCAGAATCTCGCTCATCAGTTTGAAGCCGTGCTCTTCAATCCCCTTGGTGAGGCTGATGACAATTTGCTCGTCGCGGAATTTGTCGCTGTTCTCGCGGATAACGGCCCGAAAGGCTTTGCTCGGAATGGCAACAAAGACGATCTCGGCCTTGCTGACAGCGTCCGCCAGGTCTGTGGTGGGCTGAATGTCACCGGTCAGCTCAATGCCTGGCATGTAGCGGCTATTGATTCGGGTGCTGCGGATCTCTTCGGCCTGGGCTTTGCCACGCATCCAGAAATGAACACGGTGACCGTTTTCACCCAGCACCTTGGCCATGGCAGTACCAAAACTGCCACCGCCCAGAACCGCCACATCATGTACTGGCGCGGCTGCCTCAGTGTTCCGGGGCGTCGATTGTTCAGACATAGTTCTTCCGTTCTGTCAGATCAGGTGTGATACCGGCAATTTCGCACCAGGGCGGCGCAGTTAACCGGGCTCTTCACATTCCAGAGCGCGCACCAGATTCTTGAATTCTTCCCTGTTTCGGCTGTTCAGGCCCATCAGCACTTTATGGGCATCAAGAACCTTGTCTCGAACCTGTTGTTCGCTGGCCCTGAGTACGGGAATCTCTTCAAGCTCTTCAATTCGGGACGCGGGTTCTCGCACAATAATAAAGATCTTGTCGAAACCCATGGAAGTGATAATGCGGGTAATATCGGGATTGGTCGAAATAAGTGTGGGCAGGAAGTTGCTCTGTTTCTGGGCCGCCATCGCGATCTTGGCAAGCAGTCCGAGTGTGGTGCTGTCGATAATCTCGGTCTCGGTCAGGTCGATCACCACGGTCTTGAACTCCGGGTCCTGGGTGATGGACTCAACCAGATTGTCCAGCGTCGAACACAGGTTCAGCCGGATTTCCCCAATAAACTTCAGGACATAGATGCCCTGTTTTTCAGCTTGCAGGATCTTGTAACCAGCCATGTTTCACACTGCCACTAATTCGACGGGGTGTTATCTGATCCGTTAATGGTATCAGTTACCGATACGATAGCGATATCGTCCGGCAGCTCTGTGATCTGTTCCAGATGCAGAGCCTCGTTCAGAGAGGCGATAGTGTGACGACCTCCCGATACGAGTTCAAGTAGTGTCCGCTCCTTTTCATCCAGTCCCTTTTCCCGGATAACTTCCAGAATTCCATCCGAAAACAGGGTCAGATGAAACGGTTTGTTCAGGGGAACCTCATACACTTCCCATTCCGGCGTCTCAAACAGCCCTACCGGAAGCCCGCTTCCCTCGAGAAACGCAGCCTCCCCACCCTCAAAGGACAGGATAGGCATCGGGAAATGGGCGCCGACTGCATAATTCAATTTACGTTCGCTCAGGGAAATAATGCCAACGAATACGGTTACGTGTTTACCGAGGCCGGTATCCAGCAACTCGGAATTGATGCGTTCCAGGAATCGGTCCGGGTACAGGATATCTTCACTGGAGCCCCGGCGAAGGTTTCGCTGCAAGCGGTTGGTCAGGTTCTTCAGCAATACGGTTACAAACGCGGAACTGGCGCCATGGCCGGAGACATCGGCGATGTACACCAGAACCTTGTCGTCGGAAATACGGAAGTAATCCAGAAAATCACCGCTCAGGTAGAGCGATGGCTTGATCATGTGGTCCACGTGCAGGCCACTCATCACCTGTTCGTGCTCCGGAAGCATCCGTAACTGGACCTTTCGGCCGGCACGCTGGTCTGCCCGCAGCTCGGCGATGCCGTCCCGCAGGTCACGATTTGCCTCTTCAAGCTCCTGCCGGTAAAGCTGATTCAGCCGGTTGACCCGGACCCGGTCGAACAATTTCCCGATAACGTCGTCCAGTGCGCCCTTGTCGTCGTTGCAGGGTTTGAGGACAAAATCCGCCGCCCCGGCCCTGAGGGCGCTGACCACATCGGCGCTGGACTCGCTGGACGAACAGGCGACGATCGGCGTGAATGTTTCGGCTTCTTCCAGGCGATTGGCGAGATCCCGGATGGACTCCGGAGGCAGGTCTGCAAAGATGACATCGGGAATGTTATCGTCAAAAAGCGCCTTGGCGCTGGCGAGATCCCGGTAGCCGGTCACGTAGAACCCCCTCGCTTCAAGGTAACGGGCGAGATCCGTACGGGCCTTTTCATCGGCGTCTATTATAAGTATGCGCTCGGTGCGCGAGGTCATGGCGACTGCCCTAAACTACCAGCGATAAACGATAAATTGGCTTGATTAAGCCTATTCTGGCACGCCCCTGTGATATAACAAGGCCAAGTTCATGAAATCGGAGGATTCCATCTGATGCGACGTGCCGTAAACGATCTACTCGGAGCCTATGACAAGCTGATCATGGATCCGGTTCACGGAGGCATTCCGCTTTACCGGCACGAGATCCAGGTGATTGATCACCCGCTGTTCCAGCGACTGCGAAACATCTGCCAGAACGACATCCTGAGCCTGGTCTTTCCCGGCGCAACCCATTCCCGCTTTCTGCACAGTATTGGTGTGATGCATGTGGGCACGCGCATGTTCCGCTCGATGATCGACGCCTACCTCAGGGAGCGCCAGCTCAGCGAACAAACCGACCTTAGCCTGAGCCAGCTCGACGCCATCGACTATCTGGCCAAAACCATCCGGTTGGGCTGTCTTCTGCATGACAGCGGGCATTCAAGTTTTTCCCATCAGTTCACCCAGGCCCGGCGCATCCGGGAACTGATGTCCCGTCCCGGCCGCTTCCGGGATCTGTGGCGCGGCGTGGATTATTCCGCCTACCACCCGGAAGAACCCGACGAGCTGGAACACGAGCATTATTCCGTGCGTGTCGCCCACGATGTGCTCATGGCGGTGGATCTCGAAGGTGCGGGGCTTTTCGCCCGGGACGTTATCGGCATTATGGAAACGACAGACGTGAAACCCAGTGAGACGTTCTGTCGTCATGCCCGCACATTCTGGGCCTTTATTGCGGGAGAGGATGCCGCGGCGGGATCACCGCTCAGCGAAAACATTCCCGGGCTGGTGATGGATCTGCTGTCATCGATTGTATCCGGCGAAATCGACGCTGACCGAGCCGATTACATGCTGCGGGACGGCTTCCACTCTTCGGTAACCATCGGCGGTTTCAATCTGGACCACCTTCTGAGCAACCTGCGTTTTGGATGGGATGTGTCCGAACCCTGGCTGGGGCTGGCCATAACCCAGAAAGGACTGGGGGCGCTCGAGGACTTTGTCTACAGTCGTCACCAGATGTACCGCAAGGTTTACGCCCACAAGACCGCGCTGGGCTTTGACTGGCTGCTTCGGGAAGCGATCAACGAAGTGCTCGATGACCCGGAGAACTTTGAATGGGTGGATACCTGCCTGAGCGACATGGCCTACTTTGCAGAACTGACCGACAACTTCTTCTGGGAGGCGTTTCGGAAAGTGGCCCGCAAGCACCCGAAGAGTTTCTCGTTCTGCATTGTAAACCGGGTGAAACTGAACCATCTGGATACCCGGGAAGACCTCTCAGCCAGGGGGATCGAACGTCATAGCGCATGGTTGGCCGAAGAGCTTTCTCTCAGCCCTGCCCAGGTAGTGACCTGTTCGATGCGGGCGCGCTTCTCGAACATTCAGGACAACTTCAACGGCATCAAGGTGCTCGTGCGCGAACCTATCCACCGCACCCGGTCGTTGAAGAAGATCACCGACGTCAGCGCCTTCTTCAGCAAGTTCAGTGACGGCACCATCACACATTTCTATACCCGGCCCGATGTGACCACCGGTAACCAGGAGTCTCTCACTGAGTAGTGGGAGGTGTCGTCAGTTCGGCAACCAGTCCGCAGGCACTGTCGAACGCGCCTTCTACCCGGCCGCCACTGAGCCAGTCGCCTGCGAGCCCGATCTTGTAATCCGGGAACCATAGATGGCCAGGATGTTCTCCGCCTTCAGAGCGCGCGTAGAGCCAGCGATGGGTAACCACGTCGTCCGGACCGGTATCGAAGCCGGTCGTTTCACGAAACGCAGCCAACAGTTTTTCGGCCACCTCCTCGGCTGGTGTGTCCACATGGTCTTCGGTCCAGGCCGGGCTGGCGTGCAAAACCCACCACTGGCCTTCGTCGTCTCGACCGGGCTTGCTGGAGTTGTTGGCCACCCAGAACAGCGCCGGGTGCTTGCAGCGCATGCCTTCGTGATGCGGCCAGGGCGATACCGGGAAGTGGGCGGCAACGGCCCAGCATGGCAGAACCCGGCTCACCGGATCGTCCAGGTGGGAGGCCAGAGCGTCGAGGCCGCTGTCCGCCAGCAAATCCCGAGCCTGTGCCGGAGGCGCGGTAACGATAACTGCATCAAAATCGCCGAGGTGCGAGCCGGCGGTGGAAAAGAGCGACCAGGACTGGTCGTTTCGGGCCAATCTGGCAACGCGTGTCTCGGTAACAACGTGAGCGTGTCCGGACAGGGCCCGGGTAATCGCTGTCATGCGGGGAATACCGACGTAACGGGTCTCCTGAGGGAAGGATTCCCATTTATCAGCATTCGTCTGGAAACCAAACCGTCCTTCCCACGGTCCGAAGCTTTCAGGGCCGGCAAATTTCTGGAGAAACGGCAGGAAATCCGGGTTCCGGGAGGTGAAGTATTGCGCGCCCATATCTGCTGATCCGCCGGTTACCCGCTTCGCAGCGAGCCTGCCACCCGGTCCCCGGCTTTTTTCGAAGACCGTAACGTCATGGCCGAGACCGCGCAGCTGGATAGCGGCGGTCAGCCCGGAGAGGCCTGAACCGACAATGGCGATACGGCGTATAAGTGACGAATCAAAGGTTTGATTAAACATGGTTTATCGTGCATCCAATTACAGTAGTGAGATCGTACTACTCTCCATGAAACACCAGCGGCATCAAGACTGAGTGTGCGATCAAGATTCCATTAAAGAGAAAGGGCAATCAGGGTATGACCCGAATGCAACATTGGCTTACAAACATTCTGAGGTGGTTCGATTCCGAAGCAGGTTCGGATCACATAGACACCACGTCCCGATCATTCAATTTTTTACGCGTTATTCCGTTCATTGCGCTCCATCTGGCCTGCCTTCTGGCGTTTTACACCGGCGTAAGCGCATTCGCCATCGGATTCGCGATTGCTTTCTTCCTCGTGCGGATGTTTGCGATTACCGGATTCTACCATCGTTATTTTGCCCACAAGACGTTCAAGACCAGCCGGCCTGCCCAGTTTGTATTCGCGGTGCTCGGCGCCAGTGCGGCCCAACGCGGCCCGCTCTGGTGGGCTGCCCACCACCGCCATCATCATCAGCACTCCGATGATGTTCAGGACCTGCACTCGCCCCATCAGGGCGGATTTTGGTGGTCCCACATGGGGTGGTTCACCTGTGACGCCGGCTTTGCGACCGACGAACGTCGGATTCGGGACTGGCTGAAATTCCCGGAACTCAGGCTGATTAACCGGTTTGACGCTCTGGTACCGGCTCTCGCCGCCGTTGGTATTTACGGGCTGGGCGAGGCGTTGGCCGGGTGGGCTCCGGGGTTGGGGACCAACGGTCTGCAGATGCTTGTCTGGGGATTCTTCATTTCGACCGTCGTGCTGTTTCACGCCACGGTATCCATCAACTCTTTGTCCCATGTGTGGGGCAAGCGCCGATTTGAAACGTCGGACGACAGCCGAAACAACTTCTGGCTCGCCCTACTTACCCTGGGCGAGGGATGGCACAACAATCACCACCGCTGGCCGCAATCTGTTCGTCAGGGGTTCCGGTGGTATGAAATTGACATCACCTGGTATGGGCTATGGCTGATGTCGAAGCTTGGCATCATCTGGGAGCTCAACCCGATACCCAAGCAAATTCAGGAAGAAACACGCGAACTGGATAAAATGAGGAGGAGCAGGCAATGACAACCGCCTCAAAGATCGAAGTAGGTACGCGTAATTCGGCGGTGCCGGCAACGCTCGATAATTTCAGAGCGCTGTTCAACGAACTCGACAAGGGTAATCTGAACAAGCTCTCCCGGGTCTACAGCGAGGATATCCGGTTCCAGGACCCACTGAGCACCGTATCGGGCCTGGATGAGCTGACCCACTATTTCGCCGGGGCTTATGCGAACGTCATCTCCTGTCGCTTTGAATTCGGTGAAGCCGTTGTTCACGGGGAGTTTGCCGCCTTGCCCTGGGTTATGCACCTTCGTCACAAGCGCCTTCGCAAGGGGCGTGAAGTCCAGGTGCAGGGCATCAGCCACCTCGAAATCCGGGACGGGATGGTGTGCTACCACCGTGATTACTTTGACGCCGGGGAAATGCTCTACGAAAACCTGCCGCTGATTGGCAGGGCCATTCGCTGGATCAAGGATCAGGCAGGATGAGTGATCGACTTCAGGAAACCTCGAATATCTGGATTACCGGCGCCAGTTCGGGCATTGGCGAATCCGTTACCCGTGCACTGGCACGCGGTGGTCACCGGCTTGTGATTACCGGCCGCCGACAGGGGGCTCTCGAAGAACTGGCTTCTGCAGCGCCAGACCGGATTATACCGGCGGCGGCAGACACCACCAGCAAAGAAGACCTCCAGGCCATCGCGGGCACACTGGAAAATCACGGCGACCTGAACATGGTGATACTGAACGCCGGCACCTGTGAATATCTGGAGATAGCGCACTACAACAGTGACGTTATCGAGAAGAACATTCACACCAATGTGATTGGCACGGCGCGATGTCTCGATATTGCTCTGCCTGCCCTCAGGCGCAGCCGGGCTAAAGGCCAGCCGGCGACTATCGTGATCGTCAGCTCTTCAGCCTGGTGGTTCCCTTTCGGCCGGGCTGAAGGCTACGGCGCTTCCAAGGCGGCGCTGACCTATTTTGCCCATGCACTCCGGGCAGACCTTGACGCCGAAGGGATCGACGTAGTGGTGGTTTCCCCCGGATTCGTCAAGACACCATTGACCGATCGGAACGATTTCCCAATGCCCTTCTTGGTTTCTGCAGAGGATGCGGCGGAACGTATTGTCAGTGGTCTCGCGCGTGGCAAGAACGAGATTGCATTCCCCAAGCGCTTCACCTGGATGTTGAAAGCGCTGGGCGCCCTTCCCCGGCCCTTGATTGACCGTATGTCGGCCTCTATGGCCCGTAAAAGCAACACCGAACAGGAAAATAATGGATGAGTAGTGAGCGTCAGCGGATTGCTGTCATTGGGGCCGGCGTTTCCGGCCTCACGGCTGCCTGGCTTTTGGCCGAGAAACACGAGGTTCAGGTTTTTGAGGCGGGCGATTATGCCGGCGGTCACACCAACACCGAGCAGGTTGAAGCCGGTGGCCGAACCTGGCCGGTTAACACGGGGTTTATCGTGTTCAATGACTGGACCTACCCGAATTTCATCAAACTGATGGAGCGTCTGGGAGTTCCGTCGGAAGTCAGCGACATGAGCTTCAGCGTGGACTGCAGCAGCACCGGCCTGCAGTACAACGGCACCAGCCTGAATACCCTGTTTGCCCAGCGAAAGAATCTGTTCAACCTGCCGTTCCTGAAGATGGTGAGGGAGATTCTGCGCTTTAACAAGGAAACCCGTGCAGACCTTGAAGCCGGCAATATCAACAATGAAGAAACACTGGGGGAATACCTGAACCGGAACGGGTACTCCCGCTATTTCAGGAACTACTACATTGTTCCGATGGGTGCGGCGATCTGGTCAGCACCGGAAATCGTGCTGGAACAGTTTCCAATCCGGTTCTTCCTGCAGTTTTTCAACAATCACGGCATGCTGTCTGTGGATGACCGCCCGACCTGGCGGGTGATTTCCGGTGGGTCTGCCCAGTACGTGAAGAAGATGATGGAACGGCTGGGTGATGGCATGCACCTGAACAGCCCTGTCGACAGGGTTGTCCGCCATGAGGACGGTGTAACCGTGACTGTCAGGGGCGAAGAACACCACTTTGACCAGGTGATTTTTGGCTGCCACAGCGACCAGGCCCTTGCCATGCTCGCTGACGCGACCGACAAGGAACGGGACATACTCGGAGCCATGGCCTATCAGAACAACGATGTCGTGCTCCATACAGACAGCAGCGTGTTGCCGGACAATCGCCGGGCATGGGCTGCCTGGAACTACTTTATTCCGACCCACAGTACTGAACCGGTTTCTGTCACCTACAACATGAACATACTACAGAACTTCCATGATGCCCCGGAAACCTTCTGTGTGACCCTCAATCGCAGCCGAGATATCGACCCCGAAAAGGTGATCAAGCGCTTCGAATACGCCCATCCGGTATTCACACTGGACGCGGTGGCAGCCCAGGAACGCTACGACGAAATCGGTAACCAAAATCGAACCCATTTCTGTGGTGCATACTGGTTCAACGGATTCCACGAAGATGGCGTTCGCAGCGCGTTGCGGGTCACCGAAGCGTTCGGGGTGGAGCTTTGACCGTGAACAGCCAATGGCTGGAGGGTACTGTCCGGCACAGGCGGAAGTACCCGGTGCAACACGAATTCAGCTACAGCACCGGCATGCTGGCCCTGGACACCGACGAGTGGAACCAGGTTTCCGATATCAGCCCGCTATTTTCCCTGGAACGTTTCAACTGGATGTCTCTGAAGCGCAGGGACTACTTCCGTCCGGAGACAGGCGACCTGTCCGGGGCTGTGCGTGACCACGTGGAACGGGCCACCGGCTGGCGTCCGGATGGAGAAGTCGAGCTGATTACTCATCCGCGCTACTTTGGTTACGTGTTCAATCCGGTCAGCTTCTATTTCTGCTACCGCGCCGGCGAGTGCCCGGCGGATGGCGTGGTTCCAAAGGTCATCGTTGCCCAGATTACCAACACCCCGTGGCATGACCGTCATGCCTATTGCCTGGAGACGACCGGCGCAGAGCCGAACCAGGCGGGCTGGCGCACCGAACAGTTTGGTTTTAGCAAACGCTTTCACGTGTCGCCGTTCAACGGCATGAACCAGCACTACGAGTGGACATTCAGTTTCCGGGGCCCTGATCTGAGAATTCACATGAATGTTCTGGAAGAGGGCCGCAAGCATTTTGATGCCACTCTGGTAGTCCAACGTACCCCTCTCACTCGTAAAGATGTGCACAGAAGTCTTCGAAAGTTTCCGCTCGAGGCATTCAAGGTTGTGGCAGGTATTTACTGGCACGCCCTGCGCCTCAAGCTCAAGGGGGCACCGTTCTACACCCACCCCGATAAGCTTTCCGAGGACGATACCGCCTACCGCCGTGGGCACGATGATTCCGGGCTGGATATCACCAGCTCTGAGACCAATGACAAGATTCGTGGAAGGGTAAGTTCATGGAGAACCTGAATACTTCGGTTGAAAACACCAAATCCGAATCGGGCAGCCTGCCGGCTATCAGCCGTTTCGCACGTACCCTGGTGATTCAACAGCTCCGTATGCTGGGCGAGGGCAAACTGACGGTTCGGGAATCCGGATTCGAGGATCTGGTATTCGGGGATGGCGACAGCCAATACCAGCCGGCAGAGCTGATTATCCACGATCACAGCACCTGGAGGGACCTTCTGACTGGCGGAAGCGTCGGCGCGGCGGAAGCGTATGTCGCTGGTGATTGGTCAACCCCCGATCTGGTTGCCCTGCTCCGGTTCTTTACCCGCAACGTCGACCGTATGAATGAGTTTGAAGACCGGTTCAGCTGGGTTACCAAACCTGCCCTGAAAGGCCTGCACTGGCTGAACCGTAATACGAAAGAAGGCTCCCGGAAAAACATCAGCGCCCATTACGATCTGGGTAACGACCTGTTCGAGACCTTCCTCGACCCAACCATGATGTACTCGTCGGCGATCTATCCCAGCGCCGAATCGAGCCTTGAAGAAGCGGCTGTGCACAAACTGGACACCATCTGCCGGAAGCTGGACCTCCAGCCCGGGGACAAGGTGATTGAAATCGGCACCGGCTGGGGCGGCTTT
>NZ_DDOI01000095.1:16963-24408 GCF_002341575.1 Marinobacter sp. UBA2498
GGGCGGCTTTGCGATCCATGCCGCCAAACACTATGGCTGTCATGTCACCACGACGACCATTTCCAGAGAGCAGCTGGAGCTCGCGAAAGAACGGGTCCAGAAAGAGGGGCTGGAGGACCAGATTACCCTACTGTTTGACGATTACCGGGACCTCGAGGGGCAATTCGACAAACTTGTTTCCATCGAGATGATTGAAGCCGTTGGCCCTCAGTTTCTCAACAGCTATTTCTCCCAAATTAACGCCCTGTTGAAGCCCGACGGGTTGGCTCTGGTGCAGGCCATTAACATGCCGGAGCAGCGGTACCAGAGAGCTTTGAAAAACGTTGATTTTATCCAGCGATTTATCTTCCCGGGGAGCTTTATTCCCTCTTTCGGAGCCATCCTCGAATCGGTTCGAAAAGAAAGCAAGCTGGTACTCACCCATGCCGAGGATACCGGCTTCCACTATGCCAAGACCCTTCACGACTGGTGCGACCGGTTCATGGCCCAGCGGGACAAGCTGGAGTCGATGGGTTACGACGAAGGATTCCGGCGCCTGTGGCACTTTTACTTTGCCTATTGTGAAGCGGGCTTCAGCGAGCGGGCCATTGGCGTTGCGCAGCTGGTGTTCGCCAAGCCCGGCAACAAACGCGAGAACATCTTGAGCGTATGATCGCCTCCGAAACTGCCCGTAACGTTCTTAATTTCCTGCTGTTCCAGGCAGGCTGGTTTGCCTGCGTGTTTTATCCCGGGCTGATCGGCGCCGGGATCGTGGTGATATTTCTGGTGCTGCATTTTGTCCTGGTCAGCCAGAACCGGATGACCGAGCTTCAGTTCATCGGCCTGGGAACCGTCGTCGGCTCAGTTCTGGACGGCATCTGGTTCCGGACCGGCATTCTGGACGACGGCTCCGGACAAGTGATGCTCACTCCCCCTTGGCTTGTCGCCATCTGGGCCATCTTCATGACGACTCTGAGCCATTCCCTCGACTGGATCAGCAAGAAAGCCTGGCTGCCCTTCGTACTTGCGCCCTTTGCCGGCCCCTTCGCCTATTGGTCGGCGAGCCAGCTCGGTGCAGTGCAGCTGCCAGACTTGCTGCCATCGCTGATTGCACTCGGGTTTGGCTGGCTGGTTGTCTTCCCGCTGCTGCTTTTCGCCCGCAAAACGCTTTACCCGGAGCTGGTTCGATGAAACGCGCTACCTGGTCAGTTTACGTGGCGCTGTTGGCAGTCGCAGGGCCGGCCGCGGCCGCAGATTTCAGTTTCATCGGTACCGCAAGCACGGGAGACGGCAACGTTATTTACGAAGAGCGCCATTCCGTTGATGGTACCTGTGAGGAAGGCGTATTCCGGCCCCGGCAACACGAGGTGACCTACTTCAAACCGGACGCGGACGAGTCATTCGCCCGCAAAGACCTTGAATACGAGGTTTCAGTACTGCGTCCGTCCGTAGACTTCGTTCAGCCGACATTCAGTGAAGAAATGCAGATCACCTACCCTGCACCCGACACTTTGGTGATCGACTGGCAGACGCCAGGCGGCGATTCAGAGCAATTCGAGGTGACATACCCGGAAACTACCGTTGTGGATGCCGGGTTCGATAACTTCGTACGTCAGAATTGGCAGAGTGTTGTGGCTGGCGAGCCGGTTGAATTCCGGTTTCTTGGACCTACCCGGGGCGAGCATTATGGTTTCGTTCTGGAACGGGTCGAGAACGACCGGGTGAATGCTGACCATGTCGTACAGATACGCCCTACCGGCATGGTGCTGCGTTTCCTGGTCGACCCCATCGTGCTGGGTTACAGCAACTCGGGTGCCCTTTCCGACTATCTGGGCCTCACCAATATCCGGAAAAACCAGGATGAAAACTACACCGCCCATATCCGCTATAAAGTGAATACCACCCCGGATTGTGAACTGACCCCCTGAAACTGTCGCCCCTGCCAAGGCAGACCCCGGGGGTCAGTATGGTAAACTCCGACGGGAATCAACGCCGGAGAGTATTTTGAAATGATGTTCGTCTCTTTCAACGTCAACAGTATCCGCACCCGCCTGCACCAGCTTGAAGCCGTAATAGACGCCCTCGCACCGGATTTTATCGGCCTTCAGGAAACCAAGGTTCAGGACGACGACTTTCCGGTAGAAGCAATCCGGGACCTTGGCTACCACGTGCATTTCCACGGGCAAAAAACCCACTATGGCGTTGCCCTGCTCTCAAAAGCGGAGCCGGAGGAGGTTGTCAAAGGCTACCCGTGGGATGGTGAGGATTCCCAGCGCAGGCTGATTACCGGCCATTTCACGGTCAATGGCGAAAAGCTGACGGTGATCAACGGCTATTTTCCCCAGGGTGAAAGCCGTGACCATCCGGTGAAGTTTCCTGCCAAGGAGAAGTTCTACGGGGATCTGATGCGTTACCTGGACGAGCTCAAGAAAGCGGGCGGCTACGTGGTGGTGATGGGGGATATGAACATCTCTCCAACCGATAAAGACATTGGCATTGGCGCCGACAACGCCAAACGCTGGCTACGAACCGGTAAATGCTCTTTCCTCCCGGAGGAACGGGAATGGCTGGGCCAGGTCGAGTCTCGCGGTTATACCGATGTGTTCCGGCACCTTCATCCTGATGAAGCGGACACTTTCAGCTGGTTTGACTACCGCAGCAAGGGTTTCGAGCGAGACCCCAAGCGTGGTCTGCGGATTGATCTGATCATGGCCAGTGACAGCCTGCTGCCCAAAGCCCGGAAAGCGGGTGTTTCCTACGACATTCGAGCCATGGAAAGGCCGTCCGACCACTGTCCGGTCTGGGCGAGCTTCGAGCTCTAGGGGCTGGCCCGGCGCGATATGAAAAAAATCAAAACCCGCGACCGTATACTCCAGACCAGCCTGGCGCTGTTTAACACCGTCGGCGAACCCAATGTCACCACCCTGCTGATCTCTGATGAGATGGATATCAGCCCGGGTAACCTCTATTACCACTTCAAGAGCAAAGGCGATATTGTCGAGGAAATCTTCGACCAGTACGAACACGACATGGTCGACTTGTTGGCGGTTCCGGAAGACGCCGACATCAGCCTCGACCAGCAGGGGTTCTTTCTGCACCTGCTGTTCGAGACCGTAGCCCGCTACCGGTTCCTCTATCAGGATCTGGTGAACGTGTTGTCCCGGTACGATCAGCTGCAGGTACGATTCAAGCGCATCCAGAAAAAGAAAAGACTGGCTTTCAAGACGATTTGCGAGAGCTTTCGACGCCAGGGCATTATGGCGATTGAGCAGGAAGAGCTTGATTCTCTTTGTGAGCAGTTGACGCTAACCGCCTGTTATTGGAGTGCTTTCGATACGCTCTCTCACCTGGATGACCGGGAGGCAGTGGATCCGGGGCGGGGTGTTTACCAGATGATCTACCTGGTGCTGCCCTACCTTGCGCCGGCCGACCGGGAGGAAGCCCGGCTGATGAGCCGGGATTATCTCTGAGCCGTAACGTTATTCTTCGTCGTCACCGGCACGTTTCCGCAGGCGGGCAAGTTCTGATTCAAGGGCTTCAATACGCCGCTCCATAGATTCGATTTCTTCACGGCGATGTATGCCCAGACGTCTCAGGGCACCGGACACCCGTTCATCAAACATGTGCTCAAGCCGATCCCAGGTGCCAGTGGCTCGCTCCCGAACCCCTTCAACCCGATCTTCCACGGACTTGATCTGCTTTTCGACGACGCCCCGGGTTTTGTTCTCGAGCTGCTCACCTTCCTGCACAAGACGCTCGAAGAAACGGCCAGTATCTTCCTCGGCTTTGGTATAGGCGCCCAACCCGGCCAGCCAGATCTGGCGGGCTGAACCCTTGATTTTTGCCGCCAGTTGCGGATCATTCTCCGGCTTATTGTCGTTCTCGTCAGACATGTACAACCTCGGGAGTGCGGATAGTTCTTTCTAACCGCCATTGTATTACAGCTTGGCCCGGATTTCAGTCGGCCTGGAACCCGCGCAACGAAAGGCGGCAGTATAAAGACGCATCCGATATGAAAAAATGTTTTCAAACGAAAGTGAGTCTCGCTTGAAGTGTTCAAAATATAGTCAATACTTCCCAATACCGGCGTCCCTGCTGATGCCGGTTTGTCTGGAAGTCTTTCATGGATACTACTCGCACGCCTCTGCCCGGCATCCTTTGCCGGGCTTTTTTTTGTTATTATTGCCCCAAGATATATGCTTATTCCAAAATGAAAGTCTATAAAATTCGGAGTATCAGATGATTGAAATTGCGTGGAGTAACTTCACCCCCTGGTCAGCGTTGGCGGGTGGCATACTGGTGGGCATAGCTGCCGCCAGCTTTCTGCTTCTCAACGGGCGGATTGCAGGCATCAGTGGCATTCTTGGCGGACTTCTTTCACCGGCAAAAGGCGATATTGCCTGGCGCGTGGCGTTCCTTGCCGGACTGATTGGTGCACCGGCAGTCTGGGTACTGGCTACAGAGCTTCCCCCTATCGAAATCGAGGCCGGCTATCCCGCGCTCATTGTTGCGGGGCTGTTGGTGGGGATCGGCACCCGATATGGTTCCGGCTGTACCAGTGGACACGGGGTTTGCGGTCTGTCCCGCCTATCGCTGCGCTCGCTGGCAGTCACGATGAGCTTCATGGCTGCCGGATTTGTCACCGTGTACGTGATTCGTCACCTGATGGGGGTGTGACGCCATGAAATTTTCTCTTGCTTCTCTGTTTGCTGGCCTTGTCTTCGGAATGGGGCTTATCGTTTCCGGCATGGCCAATCCTGAAAAGGTGCTCGGCTTCCTTGATATCGCAGGCCTTTGGGATCCTTCACTGGCGTTTGTGATGGGCGGCGCCATCATGGTGGGTGTGGTCGCGTTTGCTGTTGCCCGCAAGCGCACCCTTTCCTTCCTCGGGTTCCACATGAAAATGCCCACCAGTGCCCATATCGATAAACGATTGGTACTCGGGGGTCTTATGTTCGGCGTTGGCTGGGGTATCGCCGGCTTCTGCCCCGGGCCGGGACTGGTCGCGCTCGGTGCCGGTGAAACCAAAGCGGCGGTGTTTGTTGCGGCCATGGTTGCGGGCATGGGCATTTTCGAAGTCATTGAGCGCAACCGTGCGAAAGTGTAAGTATTTTCTGTAAATTTACCCGCCGCCATTCTGACACAGCCCGGGGGCTGTGCGATCATGGCGGCAGCTCCACCACCCGATTCGGAGAACGACATCCATGGATATCAGAAAAATCGACGACAACATTTCGGTAGCCCCGCAGATTTCCATTGAAGACGTGGCAGAAGCCGCGAAGCTGGGGTTCAAGACTCTCGTAGCAAATCGCCCTGACCACGAAGAGCCGGGCCAGCCTGCCATGGCGGATATTGAAGCCGCCGCCAGGGAACAGGGCCTTGAGTGGGTATACATGCCGGTGGAGTCGGGAAACATCACTGACGACGACGTAAACCGCTTCGCGCCGATGATCCGGGACGCCGAAAAACCCGTACTGGCATTCTGTCGTTCCGGGACCCGCTGCACCGTGCTCTGGGCTCTGAGCGCGGCCAGAAACACATCAGCCGATGAGATTTTTACCAAAGCACGCAACGCCGGTTACGACATTTCCGGCCTTGCACCAAGAATGGCGCAGCAGGCCGCCGACAAAGGCTGACACTGCCACCGCCTAACCAACGTTCAGGATCTACCGCATGCAATACAAAGGTTCAGAGAATTTCAGCCACAACCAGTCTGACCGATTGGGAGTGCTGGTTACCAACCTGGGGACACCGGATGCGCCAACAACCTCGGCCCTCCGTCGCTACCTGGCTGAATTTCTCTCGGACCCCCGGGTGGTCGAATTGCCGCGGCCGCTCTGGTGGCTGATCCTTCACGGTGTGATCCTGAGAATTCGTCCCAAGCGAAGCGCAGAGGCTTACTCAAGCGTCTGGCAGCCGGAGGGCTCTCCCCTGCTGCTGCACACTGCAAAGCAGGCTGAGGGTATCCGAGAGGCACTCAAGCGCAAGTACGGCCCTAACGTGGTCGTCGGCTTTGCGATGCGCTACGGCAACCCCTCAATTTCCCGGGTTCTTGATGAGATGCAGGAACAGGGCGTACGGAAACTGCTGGTTCTGCCACTTTACCCCCAATACTCCGCGTCGACCTCGGCCTCCACCTTCGATGCCATTGCCAAGGATTTCTCGAAACGGCGCTGGCTGCCCGATTTCCGTTTCATTTCTCACTACCCGGATTATCCTCCGTACATTGAAGCCATGGCGCGCCATATCGAGGCGCACTGGGCCAACCATGGACGCAACCAGAAGCTGGTATTTTCCTACCATGGCGTGCCGCTCAAGTACCTGACCAAGGGCGATCCTTATCACTGCGAGTGCCACAAAACGTCTCGCCTGCTGGCTGAGCGGCTGGGCCTGAGCAAAGAGGACTACATGACCACGTTCCAATCCCGCTTTGGCAAGGAAGAGTGGCTCAAGCCCTACACGGATGAAACCCTGAAGTCCCTGCCAGGCAAAGGCGTCAAATCCATCGACGTATTCTGCCCCGGCTTTTCATCCGATTGCCTCGAAACCATTGAGGAAATCGACGAAGAAAACCGTGAGTACTTCATGGAGGCCGGCGGTGAAGGGTTCAGCTACATCACAGCGCTGAACGCCACACCCGGGCACATCGAAGCCCTGGTAAAACTGATCGAGGAAAATCTGGAAGGCTGGCAGGTGCCAAAGAACGAGCCAGAGGCTCTGGCAGCTCGCCAGCAGCGGGCAGCCGAGCAGAAAGAAGCAATCTATCCGGGCCGGGATCTCTGATCCGCCCCCGAATTGTAGCCGGGGCTGCATCAGCTGCCCCGGTTTCCCTCCTTACCTTCAAAGCCCTCTGAAAGATCCGGTACAGACTGGCAGAACGTGCATTCGTCCGCATCAACGGCGGCGCCGCCAGCCTCCACATAACGCACCTTGTGGCTCGCCTTGCCCCGATTTGCGGACACGGAAAACTTGCGGTTCCGGCGTTCGGCCGAACCGGTATCAGATGTTTGATGATTCTGAAATTCGCCCATAACATCCTCTCGTAGTCTCTATGCAAGAATAATGAGGGTTAACTGGCTTCAAACCAAGTAGGGATAACCACGTCGTTATGACGGGAAATATCACGTGGGGAACAGGAGATTCGGAAGAAAGAAAGGTAAGAGGAAAAATGGCGGTGGGCCAGGGATTCGAACTCTTATATGAAGTAGAAACTAGTCCGAAGCCCAACTGTGTGTATGCATCAAAATCAGACTCTCACGTTCTTCGCCAACGCTTCCCTTCAATTAAAAGGGCTTTCAGCCATACCATCAATTAGATTAGTCTCACTAACTACATAATTCGAGGAATTCACACAATACGCATCTGGATGCGCATTGTGTGAATTCAAGGGTCAGTGACCTGCACCCAACCTTCTAACCCATCCTAATCTGAGTAATGCTCATCACTGACCCTGACCCCGTATTAGG
>NZ_DDOI01000055.1:0-40140 GCF_002341575.1 Marinobacter sp. UBA2498
AGGCCGCGTATTCTACATCGTAGCGCCACCTTGTCAACCGTTTATTTTTCGATGTTTTCCGTCTCCGGAAAGCGCCGAAAAATGACCCGGCTTACTGCTTGTTTCGAGGCGCGCATTCTACAGTGAATCGCTTGCCTGTCAACTGCTTTCTGAAGAATTTTGAAACTCATTTTCTTCAGCGCTTTCAAACAGTTATCTTTCGATTCCTCAGCCGCCTCAGCGGTGCTCCCCTCGAAAGAGATGCGCATTCTACAGACCTGCCCGAGGGTGTCAACGGCGATTCTGAAAAAAACTCAAAATCGCCCCAAATCGATCAGACAGTAATCAGAACCCGGGCGATCTTCTTCTTGCCAGCCTGGATTACGCAATCATCGCCTTCCACAAACATCCGATCGCCTTCGAATTTCTGACCATCGACAAATACCGCACCACGCCCCAGGACATCCCGGGCTGCCGCGCCGTTCTTGACCAAACCCGCCAGGCGAAGCACCGCCGCCATCGGAATCTCGGACTGACCCTCTAAAGGCACTTCGACAGTCGGCACATTGTCCGGGATCTCGCCGAGCGCCACTCGGTTACCGGCGGACTTGTGGGCAGTGCGAGCTGCCTCCTCATCGTGGAACCGGGCAATAATCTCTTCCGCCAGCAACTTCTTATAGTCCTGCGGGTTAGCACCATCGGCGACAGCCTTACGGAACTCCTCCACCTCTGCAAGCGGCCGGAAGCTCAACAGCTCGAAGTAACGCCATAGAAGATCATCCGGCATGGAAAGCAACTTGGTGTACATCTCACCTGGCGAGTCATTCACGCCCACATAATTGCCCAGAGACTTGGACATCTTCTGAACACCGTCGAGCCCCTCCAAAATCGGCATGGTAAGGATCACCTGGGGCGATTGACCGTAGTGCTTTTGGAGAATTCGCCCCATCAGAAGATTGAACTTCTGGTCGGTCCCGCCCAGCTCAACATCGGCCTCCATGGCGACAGAGTCATACCCCTGAACCAACGGGTAAAGGAACTCGTGAATCGCAATCGCCTGCTCGGCGCGGTAGCGCTTGGTGAAGTCATCCCGCTCCAGCATTCGCGCAACGGTGTATTGCCCGGCAAGCTTGATCATATCGGCGGCGCTCATCTTACCCATCCAGTCGGAATTGAACATGACGCGCGTTTTCGCGGGATCAAGAATCTTGAACACCTGCTCTTTATAGCTGACCGCGTTCTCGGCGACCTGCTGCTCTGTTAGAGGAGGACGCGTGGCGCTTTTCCCGGTGGGGTCACCGATCATTCCGGTGAAATCTCCAATCAGAAACATCACCTCGTGACCAAGATCCTGAAACTGCCGCAGCTTGTTAATAAGAACGGTGTGCCCAAGATGAAGGTCCGGCGCAGTGGGGTCGAAACCCGCCTTAATCCGCAGCGGACGACCTTCCTTCAATTTTTCGATGAGCTCATCTTCCGGAATGAGTTCGTCTACGCCTCGCTTGATTATCGCCAACGCTTCATCAATGGATGCCATGAACAACACGTCCCCGCTTTGATCTTGGAAAGATTCTGTCAGTTACAGAGTTCAACAAAAGAAATCTGTGAGTTACCTGTTCCCCTGCTACTATATGCTGACCAGATTTTGGCCAACACCGACTTTGCAGGGCGGCGTATTATAACAACGCTGTCAAAAGAAATCCGGAGGATGGAGCAGCAACCGTAATGTTCCACGCTGTCCCGCATGCATTTTATACGGTAATCTGTTGGACTATACTTGAACAACAGCTTTAATTAGGTAGTACAAGCTGCCGTAATACCGATTAAAACGGGTGCGATACGTGCTGAAAATGTTTCCTAAAACTCACATTACCATTGCTGCCGCGGCTACCGTTGTTGTTACCGCTGCCATTCTCATGAGCCCCAGCAGCAACGTTGAAGCCAAACGGATGTCCTATGCCCTGGATCTGGAGCAAGGCACCGTTTCCGAAACCGGCGCAGCGCCTGAGCAAGCAATGCCGACAGAGGCTCCCGTTGCGGACACCCAGCCGAAAGCGCCTGAATCCGATGTCCTGACAGAGGCTACGCAGCAGGCAAGCGTTTCCGCTCCCGAGCAACCTGTCGCTCCGAAGTTGCCGGAAATTGAATGGCAAACCTTCGCGATCAAGTCTGGTGACACGCTGTCCTCCCTGTTCAAGAAAGCTGGCTTTAACGACGGCATCATGCTTTCGGTTATTCATGGCGACGGAGAGGCCGAAAAACTCCAGCGCCTGTACGCCGGCGAAACCATTCGTTTTGCGACAACCGAAGACGGTGGGCTTGCTGCCATCGACTTGCAGAGAAACCGCCTGGAAACCCTGAAGATTACCAAAGAAGGCGAAAGCTTTACCGGCGAAACCGAAGTTCGCAAACCGGAAGCGCGGCCAGCCTTTGCATCAGGCACCATTGACGGCTCCCTCTATCTGGCTGCGCGCGAAGCGGGCCTCAACGACAGCCTGACCATGGAGCTGGCAGGCATCTTCGGCTGGGATATCGACTTTGTCTACGACGTCCGGAAGGGCGACCAGTTCGAAGTGGTTTACGAAGAACTCTACCTAGACGGCGAAAAGTTCGACACCGGCCGGATCCTGTCTGCACGATTCGTTAACCGCGGCGAAGAAAACCTCGCACTGCTTTATACCGACAGCAATGGCGACAGCGATTACTACGCTCCCGATGGCAAAAGCATGCGCAAGGCATTCCTGCGAACCCCCATCAATGCCCGGATTTCTTCTCCGTTCAACCTTCAGCGCCGCCATCCCGTTCTGGACGTAGTACGTCCGCATGAAGGCACCGATTACGCAGCGCCTCCCGGAACTCCCATCAAGGCGGCAGGTTCCGGTCGGGTGAAATTCGCAGGCTGGAAAGGTGGTTACGGACGAACTGTCATCCTCCAGCACGGCGACAACATCACCACGCTGTATGCACACATGAGCCGCCTGGGTAAAGGCATCAAGAATGGCACCCGAGTCAAGCAGGGCCAAACCATCGGGCATGTTGGTTCATCGGGCATGGTAACCGGACCTCACCTGCACTATGAGTTCAGGCTGAACGGGTCGCCGCGCAACTCCCGCACGGTCAAGTTGCCGGACGCCAAGCCCATTCCGTCTTCCGAGATGGCCCGATTCAAGCAATTCACCGAACAGCGAATCGCGCAGTTTGACGTGTTCCGCGAGAGCTATCAGCAACTCGCACTGGCTTCAGACGACTGAGAAACAAATGGAAGCCTGGATTGGGTTGATGTCGGGCACCAGCATGGATGGCATTGATGCCGTGCTGGTGTCTTTCCAGAACAACACCGTACATATCCACGCCTCGCACACGACTCCCTACCCCGATCAAATTCGCCACCGGCTGCTGGCCGCCAGCCAGAATCACGCCGCGCCTGACGAAATCGGTGAACTGGATACCCTGGTCGGCACCCTGTTTGCCCAGGCGGCGAACGACGTTATTCAAACGTCCGGCTTTGACCGGGCGACAATTCGCGCCATAGGCAGCCACGGACAAACGCTTCGTCACCAGCCTTCCGGCACAGCACCCTTCTCGATCCAGATTGGCAATCCTTCCGTGGTATCCGAAGTCAACAACATTACGACGGTCGCAGATTTCCGGAGACGGGATATGGCCGCTGGGGGCCAGGGAGCGCCGCTGGTTCCAGCCTTCCACAAGGCATTTTTCAGCTCGGAGACAGAGAACCGCTGTATTCTTAATCTCGGCGGCATTGCCAATATCACCTGGCTCCCGGCCAGCACCACCGCGCCTGCAACCGGTTTCGACACCGGCCCGGCCAATGCACTGATGGATGCCTGGTGCCTGGACCAGACCGGGCTTCCGTTTGACAGCGACGGCCATTGGGCGCGCGAGGGATCGGTTAACGAGGAGCTTCTCGAGGACATGCTTTCCGATGCCTACTTCTCGAAGGCACCCCCGAAAAGCACGGGGAAAGAGCGGTTCAATCTTGACTGGGTCAAAACACTGGTAGGTCGCCACCCTGAGATTCCGACCGAGGACATTCAGAGGACCTTGCTGCAGCTGACCGTCAACAGCGTTGTTAACCAGCTGCCTGAAACCAAGGATGTTCGGATCTACGTATGTGGCGGCGGGGCGCGAAATCCACTCCTGATGGAAGAGCTCGGCAAGGCTCTGCCGGAGGCCAGCCTGTCACTGACCTCGGAACTGGGGGTCGACCCTCAAATGGTGGAGCCTGTGGCGTTTGCCTGGCTGGCAAAACAGGCTTTCGAAGGTAAGCCGGGAAACCTTCCTGACGTAACCGGCGCGGCCGGCCCTCGCATTCTGGGTGCTATCTACCCGGCCTGAAATCTTTTCGGATCAGAGATCAGATAGAGAAGGAACTGCCACACCCGCAGGTGGAACTTGCATTGGGGTTCTGGACCACGAACTGTGAGCCCTGCAGGCCTTCCTGATAATCAATCGTAGCGCCCACCAGATACTGGTAACTCATCGGATCCACCAGAAGAGAAACGCCATCACGCTCGATCACGGTGTCCTCCTCATCCTGGCTTTCATCAAACGAGAAGCCGTACTGAAATCCGGAGCAGCCCCCGCCCGTCACAAAGACGCGGAGTTTGAGTTCGGGATTTTCTTCTTCCTCGATCAACTCACGTACTTTGGCAACGGCACTGTCACTGAAGAACAGCGGTGTAGCTATTTGTTGCTGAACTGCGCTCAAGTTCGCCTCCGGATTATCGTGAACAACTCAGGCGATTATGGTATTCCTGACTAAAACAATCAACTATTCGGACTTTCCACCATCCTCCGACACCTCGGACTCCGGAGTCTGATCACCGGCAGAAGCCTGTTTTTGAACGGATCCGGCAGCTTTTGCATCCTGGGAAAGCAGCCCGACAGGCTCCCGCTGGTGCACCAGATTGCCGTTTACCGAGGCACCCATCGCCATTTCGATCAGGTTGTAGTAAACGCTGCCATTAATAGAGGCTTTTTCCGCCAGTTCAAGATGTGCCGATGCGTAAACATCACCGTTCACAGTACCGTTAATAATGACGTGAGGCGCGTTGATATCGCCGGTCACTTCGCCAACTTCTGAAATCCTCAGTACCGCGTCGGTGCCCTCATCGGCAACGACCTTGCCACGAATCCGGCCATCCACGTGAAGCCCACCGCTGAAATGCACATCGCCTTCAACCGTCGTACGGGAAGAGATCAGGGTGTCAAAATGGCCCGTGGGCCGGCGCGGCTTCTGCTTTTTCTTGCCAAGCATGTCAGTTCTCCGTTAAATCGTCCCAGTTAAAGGTGCGCTCGGCTTGCGAGGATTTTTTTCCCTCTGCCTGGGCAACCACCTGGATCTCAAGCGGTTCAAATTGTTCCGGCAGTTTCAGGGAGCCTTCGACATCCTGAAAGTACCGGAAACGGAATTTCACACCGAGATCGGCTATGTCCTCCGAGAGATCACGCAAGGCGATGACCTCTTTTTCCTCATCCCGCAAACCAATGACATTGACTGCCACCACACCGGAAATGTAGCTCTTGTTGTTGCCGACCTGGGTCAGCACCAACTTGAAGTCATAACTGTCCTGATTGCGAGCCCGAACCAGTGAAAAGCTGTCTACCTGAAGCCCCTTGCTGGTTTCCGACGGAGCCATGATGTTTTTATAGAAAGTCAGGTCCGATTGCAGTGACACAATGCGGGTTTCCAGATCCACAATGGTTTTTCGCGCCTGGTTCAGGGCCTGCTCGTCAATCGCCTGCCCACGCTCAAGGTTGATAAGCTGCTGCCGGGCCTTGCGATAATCATCCCGGAGCTTCTCGACCTCGTTTTCCAGCACCTGGTTCGACTCCTCGGCACTGGAAAAACGGAACCCGCCCTGGGCGAGCCCAGCGGCATACCCCACGACCGCAGCTACCACGGTAAAAACCAGAAGGATGGTGGTTCTGCGCAGGCGATAACCCGGTCGATGCCGGATGACCACATACTCTTCAGCCGGCTTTCGCTGTTCGCTCACAATCTTCCCTTGGGTATCAAGGCAAAAGCGCCGGGGCCTCAAGCCCCATGGTTTCTTTCAGGCCAAACATGATGTTCATATTCTGGACCGCCTGCCCGGCTGCACCTTTAACCAGGTTATCAATGACGGAAGAAACAATAACAACGTTGCTCTGTTCCTGCCTGTGCAGTGCCATGCGACACTGGTTCGCCCCACGCACGCTCCGGGTTTCCGGATGGCTGCCGAAAGGCATCACATCGACAAAAGGCTCGTCATCAAAACGCTGCTCGAACAAGGCCTGGAGCCGATCAAAGTCCGCCGGATTCTTCAGCTCGGCGTAGAGCGTCGCCTCGATGCCGCGGATCATCGGAATCAGGTGGGGCACGAACGTCACACCCACATCCCCGCCAGCAGCACCGCACAAACCCTGGCGGATTTCGGGCAGATGACGGTGCCCCGAGGCGCCGTAGGCCTTGAAGCTTTCACCGATCTCCCCGTGGAGCATGCCGATCTTGCCCTGCCTGCCCGCGCCGCTGGCGCCGGATTTGGCGTCGGCGATCAGGCGCTTTGGATCCACCAGTCCCTGCTCCAGCAACGGGAGGAATCCCAGCTGAACTGCAGTCGGATAGCAACCCGGATTAGCCACCAGTTGAGCAGTGCGGATTTCATCGCGCACCACTTCCGGCAAACCGTAAACCGCCTTCTCCGCCCACTCCGGGCTCTCATGGGCCATACCATACCAGTTGGCCCAGACATCCAGATCTTTAAGACGGAAATCGGCGGACAGATCCACTACACGTACGCCGGCGGACATCAGTTCCGGCACCATCCTCATGGCCACGCCATGGGGCGTGGCGAAGAACACCAGATCGCAGGCCCCAAGCACATTGACGTCCGGCTCTGAGAACGCGAGGTCGTAATGGCCTCGCAAATTGGGGTACATCTCCGCAACCGGCATACCCGCCTCGGAACGGGAGGTAATGCAACTGACCGAAACTTCAGGGTGAACCGCAAGAATTCTCAGCAGTTCCACACCGGTGTAGCCGGTGCCACCAACGATGCCTACTTTAATCACCATTTTCTCCAGCGACGTCGTATCAGAATTAAGAGCTTTAACGCCGTAGTCTACCATGATAAACCAATGACTTATTGCAGCCCTCAGGGCGACCGTTACAATGTTGTCAGAATCCTTCTGGCAGTCCATTCAAATCCACCGGAACTCTGGCCTCATGCAGAAAATCTGGCACCAGATTACCGAGCATCTGATTCCTGTTTTCCGGCGCCGACTCTCCGGTGTTGATGCTTTGCCGCAACTGGCGGTGCTTGGCCTGCTGTCCGGTTTGATAACCGGGGGCGTGATCCTGGTTTTTCGGCTGGCTATCGAATGGCCGCTCGAGCATTTCCTGCCCGGGGATGGCTCCGAATCCTTCGAACAACTGGACCTGATTACCCGCGGGCTCCTGCCCCTGGCTGGCGCCCTCGGTCTGGGGCTGCTGATGCATCGTCTGGCCACCCATGACCGCAAGGTCGGGATTGTGCATGTGATGGAGCGCCTGAACTACCACCAGGGCTACATTTCCATGCGCAGCGCGATCGTGCAGTTCATCTCGGGCGTTGCCACCGTGGTCAGTGGTCAGTCGGCGGGTCGTGAGGGGCCTGCCGTGCACCTGGGAGCGGCTTTTTCCAGCCTGATGGGCCAGTGGATGCGGCTTCCGAACAACAGCATCCGGACACTGGTGGCCTGCGGTTGTGCGGCCGCCATTTCAGCCTCTTTCAACACGCCGATCTCCGGCGTCATCTTCGCCATGGAAGTGGTGATGATGGAATACACCATTGCGGGTTTTACACCGATTATCCTGGCCTCTGTCAGCGCTGCCATCGTTACTCAGGCGGTCTATGGCACAGAGCCGGCCTTTAACGTGCCGGCGCTGACCATGAACTCGCTAACGGAAATCCCCTGGATACTCGCCATAGCGGTGATTATCGGCATTTCGGCCGCGCTGTTTATCCAGCTGGTTGACACTATGGGCAAGCATCACCACCGCCCAGTGCTGTTGCGCATCACGTTTGCGGGTCTTCTGATGGTGCCATTTGCCATTTTTATTCCGGAAACCATGGGTATCGGTTACGACACCGTCAACGAAACCATTAACGGCGAACTCGGGTTCTGGCTCCTGCTCGGAGCCGGGGCCGCCAAACTGGTGATTACATCGCTCTCCATCGGGCTGGGCATGCCAAGTGGCGTGATCGGCCCCACCCTGTTTATGGGGGCAACCCTGGGCGGCGCCATGGGGCTGATTGGCGCCCAGATCATGCCGGAGCAGGCTTCCTCTGTTGGCTTCTACGCCATGCTCGGCATGGGAGCCATGATGGGCGCCGTACTGCAGGCGCCACTCGCCGCCCTGATGGCATTGATGGAGCTCACGCGTAACCCCAACATCATCCTCCCGGGCATGCTGATCATCACCACCTCGAGCCTGGTGACCAGCGAGGCGTTCGGAAAGAGGTCACTGTTCCTGACCATTCTCAAGAACCAGGGGCTTAGCTATCAGAATTCCCCGGTGATTCAGGCGCTGCGGCGGGTATCGGTTGGCGCAATCATGGATCGCAGTATATTGCGCACCGAACGGCACCTGACAGTAGAAGAAGCGCGGAAAGTACTGAAATCCGAGCCGAAGTGGCTGGTGGTTGAGGGCAGCAGCGGGCCGACCGCCCTGTTGCCGGCGGTGGATCTCGCCCGATATCTGGAGGACACCGAAAAGCTGGTGTCCGAGGAAGAGATCGAACCGCCCGAGTCCATTGACCTGATGGACATACCTGCGAACCGTCGCGACGTGGCCCCCGTGCAATATCAGGCCACCCTCGAGGAGGCATTAAACGAGTTCGATGCAACCAATGCCGAGGCCCTTTACGTACAACGTCACGTCGCGCCAATGATCCAGCGGGTATACGGCGTGGTGCTGAAAGCCGATATCGAGAGTTACTACCAATACCGACGGAGCTGACGAATGCTGTGGGTGAAAGCCTTCCATATTATTTCACTAGTGTGCTGGTTCGCCGGCATTTTCTATCTGCCCAGACTGTTCGTCTACCACGCGGCCTGCGAGGACGAGCCCGGTCGTGAGCGCTTCAAGATCATGGAACGCAAGCTTTACCGGGGCATTACCACCCCTTCAATGGTCGCCACCGTCGTCTTCGGTGTCTGGCTGATCAGTTACAATGCCTCCGGCTATTTCAGCCAGGGCTGGATGCATGCCAAGCTGTTTCTGGTGGCCATTCTGATCGTTTACCATTTCTATTGCGGGCACCTTGTAAAGGTCTTCCGGGACGACCAGAACACTAGAAGCCACGTGTTCTACCGATGGTTCAACGAACTGCCGGTGCTGATTCTTCTGGCCGTTGTTATCCTGGCTGTTGTCAAACCGTTTTGAGGAGCTGAGTCATCAAACGCTACACCCGACCACAGGTTCTGATTCTTTCCGGCCTTGATCCGTCCGGCGGCGCGGGCATTCAGGCCGACATCCAGGCCGTCACCTCCCTTGGCTGCCATCCCTTGCCGGTTCTTACCTGCCTCACCGTGCAGGACACCCGTAACGTGTATGGCGCCGAGCCCGTATCGGCAGACCTGATCCGAAAACAACTCCAGTGTCTCGCCGATGATTCCCCGATTCATGCCATCAAAACCGGTGCCCTGGGCAATGCTGCGTTGGTGGATGTGCTCGTGGATTTCATCCGTGAACATCCGGGCATTCCCGTGATTACCGACCCGGTGATCAAAGCCGCAGGGGGCGGTGATCTAGCCGACGACGAACTGGTCAGCGCGATGAAGGAGAAGCTCTTTCCCGTGGCCGAAATGATCACGCCCAATGGCGTCGAACTGGCCATGCTCGGCAACAGTGAAGACGCCGATCAGGCCGCCGACAATCTGCTGAAGGGCGGCTGCGAATCCGTGCTGGCCACTGGTGGACACGGCACCGGCATTCACATTATCAACACGCTCTATAACCACGCCCCGGAGCCCATGCGCTGGGAAATTGAACGAATCGGTGGTGAGTACCATGGCACCGGCTGCACCCTGGCAGCGGCCATTTCTGCCGGCAGAGCCTCCGGGCTGTCGCCCCGAGCCGCCATTTCCCAGGCCCAGAACTACGTTCATCGCGCCATACTCCACGCTCTGGAAGTCGGTAAAGGCCAGCCGGTGCCGGATCGAGGTATTCTGTGGGAGCGATGAGTAAAGGGCTGCGCCCGGGGCTCTACGCCATTACCGACAGCGTACTGACACCACCCGAAACACTGATCGAATCGGTTGAGGCTGCGCTTCGGGGCGGCGCGGTCATGGTACAATATCGCGAAAAGAGCGCGCCGATGGCTGAACGGATTTCCCAGGCGGTCAGTTTGCAGGCTGTATGCCGAAATGCGGGCGTTCCGTTGCTGATCAACGACGATCCTGATCTCGCGAAACGGGTCGGGGCTGCCGGGGTACACATGGGTCAGACGGACGGCTCAGTGGCAGCGGCCCGCCGCCTTCTCGGTGATGAGGCCATAATCGGCATAACCTGTCACGCCGATCTCGCACTTGCACAGGCTGCTCTGGGGGCGGGCGCGGACTATCTGGCGTTCGGGCGATTTTATACGTCGTCGACCAAACCCGGCGCCCCGGCAGCGCCTCCCGGTGTGCTGACCGACGCAAAGCGTTTCGGCCTCCCGATCACCGCCATCGGCGGGGTAACCACAGACAACGGCGAACCTCTTATCCGTGCCGGGGCCGACATGCTCGCCGTGGTAGGCGGCCTTTTTGGCGGCGACACACATGACATTGAGATGCGAGCCAAAGCGTTCGAGCGCCTGTTCGCAAGCCATCATCCACTTTTTCACTTCCGGAATAACAGGAGCCCAGATCCATGACGCACTCCGAAACCCTGTTCGAGCAGGCCCAGAAATACATCCCCGGTGGCGTGAATTCTCCGGTCCGGGCCTTTCGAGGCGTTGGCGGCACGCCGATTTTCTTCAAGCACGCCCAGGGCGCCTATCTTTATGACGAAGACGATCAGCGCTACATCGATTACATCGGCTCCTGGGGCCCCATGATTCTTGGCCACGGTGACCAACGCATCAAAGACGCCCTGCATGCGCAGGTTGATCTGGGCGTTGGCTATGGTGCGCCGACCGCCCTCGAAACCGAGATGGCCAAGAAGGTGTGCGAACTCGTGCCATCCATCGAACTGGTCCGCATGGTGAATTCAGGTACCGAGGCCACCATGAGCACTGTCCGCCTGGCGAGGGGCTACACCGGTCGCGACAAGATCGTGAAGTTCGAGGGCTGCTACCACGGCCACGTGGATTCACTGTTGGTCAAAGCAGGCTCCGGCGCCCTCACCCTGGGCGTGCCGAATTCCCCGGGCATCCCCGCCAGCCTGGCTGAGCACACCATCACGCTGACCTACAACGACATGGACAGCGTTCGCGAATGCTTCCGGGAGATGGGCGACCAGATCGCCGCGATTATCGTAGAGCCGGTCGCTGGCAATATGAACTGCATTCCACCGGTCCCCGGCTTCCTCGAGGGGTTGCGGGAAGTGTGCGACGAGCACGGCACCGTGCTGATCTTCGACGAAGTAATGACCGGGTTCCGGGTTTCCCTTGGCGGCGCGCAGGGGCTGTATGGCGTAACCCCGGACCTCACCGCACTGGGCAAGGTGATTGGTGGCGGACTTCCGGTCGGCGCCTTTGGCGGCAAACGGGAAATCATGGAACACATCTCACCATTGGGACCGGTTTACCAGGCAGGCACCCTGAGCGGTAACCCCCTGGCCATGTGCGCCGGCCTGGCGACACTGAACGCAATCTCCGAGCCCGGTTTCCACGATCGGCTGACCGAGAAAACCAATGCCGTTCGCGACGGCCTGAAAGAAGCCGCTGACGCCACTGGCATCCCGTTGACGGTCCAGAGTGCCGGGGCCATGTTCGGATTCTTCTTCACCGAGGAAAGCTCTGTTACCCGCTTTGACCAGGTGATGGGCTGTGATGTCGAACGCTTCAAGAAGTTCTTCCAGGGCATGCTTAAAGAAGGCGTATATCTGGCACCATCCGCCTTTGAGGCTGGCTTTACGACAGCGGCACTGTCCGAACAGGACATCGCCGATACGGTAGCGGCGGCCAAAAAGGTCATGGCCACGCTCTGATATTTCCGCTGTCCCCATCGCTGCCCCGCAGGTCGGAACATGTCCTGCGGGGCCACCGATGTGATGAGCATCACAGTTCCACGGCGAACACCCCTGCCTGGCCTCTTGTGCCGTTGACTTACCATCCCGCCTGATCAAATGTTGATCTAATCTCTACCGAGATGCTCTGACGGCACCAATCTAACAAAGACAAAAATCAAGTCAGCGCACGGAAGCACTCGGTCTGCCTACAGGCAGATGCAGTACGAGCAGGAAGTCTCTGGAGCAACCCGTTAGGTTGAGCCGCAGTTTGAATAACAAACACAACATCAAACTGTAGGAACGACAATGAAACTCTGGATCCAAGCAATGGCCCTGGCCCTGACTGTGGCCTGGTCGGCCCCCTCCGCCGCCTGGTGGTGGGACTCTACCCCTTCAAACTATACGGATACTCGCTACCCGGTTGTGCTGGTGCATGGCATGTTCGGCTTTGATTCGATTGCCGGCGTGGACTACTGGTACGGCGTCGCCGAGGATCTCCGCAAATACGGCGCTGATGTCTACACCACTCAGGTGCCCGCCCTGGACAGCACCATTGCTCGCGGTGAAGCGCTTCTGCCGCAGGTACAGGCCATCGCCGCCGTGCACGGCAAGGTCAATCTGATTGGCCACAGCCACGGGGGCCCCACGGCCCGTTACATCGCCAGGGTGCGGCCGGATCTGGTCGCCTCAGTGACGTCCGTCGGCTCGCCCCATAAAGGCTCGCCGGTCGCCGACCTTATCTACGGATCCCCTGCCGAAAGCCTGGCGGCCAGTCTGGGAAATGCATTGGGTGGGCTTATCGATCTGCTGTCCGGTGGCGGTTATAACCAGGACCTGCGGTCAAGCCTGGAATCCCTCACCACCCAGGGCAGCGCCGAATTCAACAGCTTTGCCCCTGCCGGGATTCCAACCACCTCTTGCGGCGAAGGCGCCTACTCGGCAAATGGTGTCCGCTTCTACTCCTGGGGTGGCACCGGTGTTCTGACCAACGTACTGGATCCATCCGACGCGTTGTTGGGCACCACCAGCCTCGCCTTCGGCTTCAGCCAGAACGACGGTCTGGTAGGCCGCTGCAGCAGCCGGTTTGGCAAGGTTATCCGGGATAATTACTTCATGAACCATCTGGATGAAGTGAATCAGGCGTTGGGCCTGCACAGCCTCTTCGAAACTGATCCAAAAGCGGTTTTCAAGCAACACGCCAACCGCCTGAGAAACGCAGGACTGTAACGGGTAGCCCGCCTTCTGGCTTTGCCTTGCAGAGCTAGAAGGCCCCTTCCAGGGTGAACATCAGCGTCTGGCGCTGATAGTCATACTGCGACAGACTGCTTCTGTTATCCCGAACCAGCCACTCCCCCCGGACCAGCCAAAGGCTGTCCAGAGACTTCTCCGCCAGCAATCCGATCTCCAGACGGTTATCTGTTCTGCGACCGCTCTCGCCTTCCCCGGACACCAACTGATGGGCGTCCCGGTATCGACTGTGGCGAACAGAGCCCGTTGTTCCGAATACGATATCTGGCCGCCACCGGTAGCGACCGGCAAACTCCAGTGTGTGGTGGGTAGGTGAGACACTGATAAACTCACTGGTTGTTTGCAGATCCCGCCGGTCATTGATTTCCAGTGAGTAGTCGCCGTCCAATCGCCAGGGTCCCAGGTACTTCCGCGCATGAACGCGTGCCCGATACCACTGTCCGTCATAGGCCTCGAAGCCTGAACCACCATTCACGGTAGCCGCCGCCAGGGCGATTCCGCACTGATCCGGGGCTACGGGTAGCGAACACTGACGCCAACGATAAAACCCCTCGATGCCGTATCGGGTTTCAAGGGATTCGCTGCCAAACCAGGACTTCACCAACGACACCAGAGCGCCGCGTTCACCTGCAGCGAGAGTCTCAGACCAGGCCAGTCGTCCCTGCAACACCTGAGTGTCGTATTCGTCATCGGACGGATGTTCCCGGGAATAGGCGGCAGCATCGAGGGCAAGCCGTGAGCGGGTACCGACTGGCCGCTCGTAGGTTCCGGCAGCCAGCGCTTCGAGGAACACCCCACCTTCACTCGACGCCGTATCCTCGGGCAGGCCGGCAATATTGGAATCATAACCGCCAGAGATACCCAGATAGCCGCGAATAGAGGGCTGGCGGGCCAACCGGGGCGATCCACCATCCAGTTTATTCAGTTGCGCCCGGGCCAGTGTCCGGATTTTATCCGGAGCGCTCTCGGCCGAGGCCTGCTCGAACCAGCGACGGGCTTCGGCAGACTCCTCCGTGGCAAGCGCGACCAGACCGAGGTTATAACGCGCCAGGGCGCCATTGGAGCCGTCGAGCAAGGAACGGAAGGCAGATTCAGCGGCGCCATAATCGCCCAGCTGGTAGCAGACAACACCGAGGTTATAGAAAAGCGAGGGAGATCTCAGGCCAGCATCAACGGCCCTCTGGAAGCGCTGTTTCGCGGCGTTCAGGTCTCCTGCTTCAAAGGCTTCAACGCCGGAACGGAAATCCTCCATGCCGGCTTCCGTTTCAGCCGCCTGAAGAATCATCGTGGGCATTAACAACAGGATCAGGGACAGGGCGCGCCAAAATACCAGCAAACAGGTTTCTCCGGATTAATCCACGCGGGGCAGGTCCGGTTATGTATCCGGTTTCAGCGATCCAGCCCTGGTGCATCCGGCAGCTCTGGGCGTTCCGGCCGCTCCGGTAACTCAGGCTTACCCTTGATCAGCTCCCGGGATTGCCTGGCTTTTTCGGACATGGACTCACCAAACTCGCGCCCCCTTTCTCGGGCTTCACTCGCCGTATCCAGCCCTCGAGAGCCAGACTCACCCGGATTCCCGGGTTTTTCGATAGCGCGGGGCAACTCGATTTCCCGCACGACCGAATCGGTGAGTTCTGCGTCGTCAGTCACCATGCGCATGGTAACATCCAGATCATCATTAGCCAGTGTTGTTGCAGGGACCCAAAACCCCAACATCAGCAATCCGACCAGCCTGGCACTCAATAAGAACCTGCAACCTGTCATGATTCGGGATCCTCGACCGGGCGTTGTGGATATTCGGGAATCGGGGCCCGAAAGGTTTTCTGGCGATCTCCGGTGTCCAGTCGGGCCACCAACTCACCGGCACCGGGAAAGAGGAGCTTCAGGGGCAGCGACAGGACGTTCTCCCCGGCATTCAGGCTCACCTGCCAGCTAAGCTCCCGATGCCCTGGCCAGGAAGCCAGTTCCACATTGGGTGGCAGCTCAAGGGTAAGCGTAACGTTTTCCAGAGCCTCGCCCGAACGGAAGGCAAGGCGCACGGTTTTCTCAACAGGTTCGGCAATCCAGTTTGCCGACTCTTCAGCGGCACTCTCCGAGGACGCCGAGGACGCGACAACAGGCTGGGCGCTGTCAGTCACATCATCGGGCTGGAACAGAAAGCCCAGGCCGATACCCAGGGCAAGAGCCGCCGCAATGGCGCCACCCAGTGCCCCGTGACTCCATCCGGACTCCGGTTTGGCTTCGCCTCGGACAGAGGACAAAACACGGCTGTGAAAATCAGGAGAAGGCCCAGGGACTCTGAATTGCTCCTGCAACGCCCGGTTCAGAGACCGCTCCGAGGCAAGCCACCCTCTGCACGACGTGCAGGCAGCAACGTGCTCCTGCACCCGGTCACGGGCGGGGGCGGAAAGCTCATTGTTGATGTAGGCGGGTAGATCCACCCGGATTTCATTGCAGGACATTGTCTTCACCTCACTCCCCCACACGTCCGGCCGGCTCGGTTGGTTCCAGCTCCCGCTGCAATTTCTTTCGCAGGGCGGCCCGACACCTGTGCAATCGCGATTTCACGGTTCCCAACGGGATGTCCAGCACCTCCGCGATGTCTTCCTGGCGCCAGCCGTCCACATCATGAAGCAACAAGAGAGTTCGCTGATCGGGCGTCAGAGTCATCATGACCCGATCCAACGCCGGTCCAAGGCGCGACTGCTCCAGTTGCAGATCCGGGCCAACACTGTCGGATTCAAGGCTGTCCAGCCAATCGGCCTGGCTTTCACTGCCGACCAGCTCCGTCAACGGGCGGTCACTCTGTCGGTTCTTACGCCGCACCTGATCAATAAACTGCCTGTAGAGCACCCGATTCAGCCAGGGCCTTAGCTGGTCAACGCTTTCCAGCTCATCAAGCTTTGGGAATAGCTTGACCACGACATCCTGAACCAGATCCTCAGCATCCTGTTGCTGACCCGCCAGACGGTAAGCAAACCGGTACATCGCATCCAGATGGGGCCGCACCAGGGCGTCAAAACGCCGGGACTTCGAGGGCTTGAAAGGAAAAATTGCCAAAGCCGTTGTTTACCTGCGTGGGTTCATGCCAGCGGCGCAGTCTATCTCAAGTCGCCGGGCCGATGCATTGGCCGCGTTCCCGATCTGACGATTCAACGGTTGCCCGGACATTAGGGAACGTTAACAAAATTTCCGGAACTCTGCCCTCTACCGCAGCGTGAGGGTGGAGTCAGGTAGCGATGTTGCTTCGCTATGAGTCCAGCAAATAAACCTTGGAGGTTTATATGAAACGTTCGATCCGCATTTTCACCATTTCGGCCCTGGCTGCAGGTATTGCCGCCTGTGGCGGCAGCGGTGACGGAAGCAGCACTGCTTCTACCGGCACGGTTAACGTAGGATTAACCGACGCGCCTGTAGATAACGCCCAAGAAGTCAACATAGAAGTCGAGGCATTGGTACTGCAACACACCAATGGTGACCGGAAACGTTTTGATTTCGACATGGCGGAACCAGTAAACCTACTTACATTGACCGGCGGAACCGTGATGTCCCTCTTGGCAGATGAAGAGGTTACTGCCGGCGATTATTCCTGGATGCGCTTGGAACTAGGCGATGGCAACACGATTGTTATCGATGGTGGCGTATTCGATCTGACAACTCCTTCAGCCCGAGGCGTTCAAACCAGCGGATTCATTGTGCCTGCAGGCGGCGAAATTAATCTGACCATCGACTTTGATGTGAGAAAATCGATCGTAAATCCTCAGAACGATCCTGACGTTTACCGATTAAAACCGGTTATTCGGCTGGTCGACAATTCGGAGGTAGGTACCATTGCGGGAACAGTTGCTACCGAAGTCATCAGCAATCTTTGCAGTGATGCGAGCGTCAGCTCACCGGAAACGTATAACGGCAGCGTGTATATTCATGAAGGCTTCGATGTTGAACCAGATGATATCGGTAGTGATCAAGAGCCTCTTGTTGCCGTTCCGGTAAATTACGATGGCGATCAGTTCGCTTTCACTGCAGCATTTATACCCGAGGGCAATTACACGGTCTCATACACCTGCGATAATGATGAGATCGAAACTGCAGAAGGTGAACCCTCCGATGATGAACTCAGCTTCATCACCGGCGACAGCCAGGTTGAGGTAGTTAGCGGCGAGACCTCCACAGTCGATTTCGAAGCCTCAGCTCCGGAATGACCACAAAAAAGAGGGGCATAAGCCCCTCTTTTTTGTTTACAACATATTTATAGCGCTGCGGCCCTTTCCTCCGCCTGATCCGCACCCGCCACATTACCTCGAGCCCGGCGAATATCCGCCAGCAACAGCCAGCCGGCTCTCTGCAGCCGAATATCACTTCCCGCCAGGGACAACCCCTTCAGGGTGAACTGCTCCGCTGAGCCCAACTTATTACCCGCCACATAGGCCTCGGACAACTTGAAATACACCTCCGCAGATCGGGGGGCGATCCGCTGTGCGCGCTCGAGGCGTGCGATAGCGCCAGAGATGTTACCTTGGGCCAACAGCTGATCGGCCTCACGTACCAGGCTGAGCGCCGCCGGTGAGAGCCCATCCCCGGTTTCCCGATAGCTAGGGGAGCTGGACCGGGCCGGTTCCCGGGTTTCCGGAGCCACCTCTGGCTGTTCGCTCTTGCGCCACACGGGGGCTTCGCTTTCTTCGCTATCAGTACTGGTTCTGGGTGGTTCCGGCGCCTTGGCCGGCTCACTGCCGATCGGCACGTAGATTCCGCCTCCTGGCCCGGAAGCACAACCAGCCACGGACAGCAGCGTGGCGATCAGGGCAGTCCTTAACGAAAGTCGGTCAATCATTGAAACAGTCCTTCAAACCAACCCCGGATTCGACGTTCCAGAGTTCCGGAGCATGAAATTGTCTGCGTGGGTTCACTGCCAGCAATGTAGGGCAGCAGACGGGCATTGTCGCAGTATTCGTCTGTGAGTGCCTGCCGCTCCGAATTCACCCAGTGATAACTGACTCCGTCGGGTACCACCGGCGAGAAGCCGTGCTGGGGAACCTGCGCCATAAACCTCGACCACACCGGCAGAGCGCCACTGGCCCCGGTCAGTGAAGTTGGCCCGTTATCATCCCGCCCAACCCAGGCCACCGCAAGCAGGTCACCGCTGAACCCGGCAAACCAGGAGTCCCGACCATCATCGGTGGTGCCGGTCTTGCCGGCAAGACTGAGCTCTTCAGGCACGGTGTAATAGGCAGAGCGTCCTGTCCCCTCCTGCATGGTTTCCTGCATGGCGTATTGCACCAGATGCACGGCGGCGGGATCGGCCACTTGCTCAACTTCAAGACTGTAACGGGATAGCGCCTCACCGCCGGCGTCCGTGACTTCACGGATCGTGCGCAGCGGCGTATTGAAGCCGGATGTCGCCAGCCCCTGATAGATCTGCGCCACGGTCACCGGGCTCATGGAAACCGAGCCCAGAAGCATCGACGGGTAACGGGAAATCGGGGTATCGACTCCGAACGCTGTCAGCGTCTCCTGCACCCGATCCACTCCGATATCCAGCCCGACACGCACGGCAGGCAGGTTGTAAGAGTGGGACAGGGCCTTGTGCAGGGGTACTTCGCCCCGCTCCTCGCCATCGTAGTTCTTGGGCTGCCAGCGTTTGCCATCGTCGAATTCCAGGGTAAAGCTCTTATCCAGCACCGGTGTGGTCAGGGTATACCTCTCCGGCTCCTGCAACGCCGACAGATAGATAAACGGCTTGATCAACGACCCGATGGGACGGTTTGCATCCAGTGCCCGGTTGAACCCGGCAAATTGCGGATCGCGGCCACCCACAAGTGCCAGCACTTCCCCGGAATCCTTCGCCGTTACCACCAGAGTCGCTTCCAGCGCCTCGGCATTCTGCCCGCCGCCCAGCCTCGGGAGGGTATCGGTTACCGCATACTCTGCCGCGTACTGGATCGCCGGGTTCAGGGTCGTGAAAATCCGCAAACCTTCACTGCGCAGATCCTCTTCCTTGTAATCGCGGGCAAGGTGTCGCCGGACCAGATCGATATAGGCCGGGTACCGATTTTCCGAATACGACGGGCGCTCACTGACGCCCAGCGGCAATCCACGAGCCCTGGACGCGCGCCCCGGCTCAATGAGCCCGGCCTGTTCCATTTCAGAAATCACCAGATTCCGCCGCTCGGTTGCGCGCTCCGGGTGGCGGCGCGGATTGTAGTAACTGGGGCCTTCGACCATGCCCACCAGCAACGCGATCTGGTGAACATCCAGATCCTTGAGGGATTCGCCAAAATAGAACTGGCTGGCAAGACCGAAACCATGAATGCTGCGCGTACCGGCTTGTCCGAGGTAGACCTCGTTCAGATAGGTTTCGAGGATATCGTCTTTCTCATAGTGCAACTCCAGGAGCACCGACATCAGGGCTTCGTTCGCCTTTCTCACCAGCGTCTGCTCTCGAGTCAGGAAGAAGTTTTTCACCAATTGTTGGGTCAGCGTGCTGCCACCCTGAACGATCCGCCCGGCCTGGATGTTGGCAAGCATGGCCCGGCCAATAGAAAGTGGCGCGATGCCGAAATGGTCGTAGAAATTACGATCCTCCACCGCCATCAGAGTGGTGGGCAACAGGGCCGGCACTTCATCCAGCTGAACCAGCACCCGGTCCTCCTTGTGCGCCGGGTAGATGCCGCCAGTCTGCGCCGGCTCAAGCCGCACAATCGGGGCATTATCGCCTTCAATCACCGAAAAGCCCTGAACCCGATCGCCAGATATCATCAGTGAGATCCTGCGCCTGGGTTCATCGCCGTCCGGGAAAGAAAAGCCCCGGGTACTGATCACAAAGCGATTGCCCGTGCGCTGGTAACTGCCGGATTTCCTGCCGTCACCCTTACGGAAACCGGAGAGGCTCAGTTCCCTCTCCAGGGCACCGGCACTGACGCTGGCGCCATCGAAAAGCTCCAGAGGGCGCGCGTAAACCCGGGACGGAACCTCGAAACGCCGGCCCTCGAAACGGGAGGTCACCACGGCATCGAGGTAAACCATCCAGCCAGCCAGCAAAACGAGACCGATGGCACATAACCGGAACATAAAACGCCAGAACCACGGCCGGCGACCGTTGTTGGAGGAACGTCTGGAGGGCTTTCGCCTGGGGCTGGAAGATGCTTTGGATTTTTTCATGCCGCGATTATAACGAAGGGAGCGGTGAGGAAGGCAGGCCATCCGTGTGTTATTTCTGTAATCTGCCCGTTATGATAGAGCAAGAAAAATCAATAGGTTCAGGGAACGCGAGGAGAGCACGGTGAGTGAGACATCCCCAGGCAATCTGATTCTGGCCATGCAGAATCCAGACCTGTACGACCATCCTGTCGATGGTTTCCAGGTTATCGAAACTCACATCTCACAGGTGATCCTGACCGGTGACTACGCCTACAAGATCAAGAAGCCCATGGATTTCGGCTTCCTGAACTTCTCCACCCTCGATCGCCGAAAGCATTTCTGCGAGGAGGAGCTCAGGCTCAATCGGCGACTGGCCAACAAACTGTATCTGGAGGTGGTACCCATCACCGGCACGCCCGACAACCCCATCCTCGGTGGGGAGGGAGAAGCCTTCGAATACGCCATCAAGATGCGTCAGTTCGGCCAGGAGCATCTCTTCGATCGCCTGCAGGAACAGGGAAAGCTGACGCCCGAACCACTCACGGACCTGGCCCGTCAGGTCGCGGCCTTCCATGAGCAGCTACCGCCTGTGCCGGACGACAAGCCGCTTGGCACTCCGGAAGCCGTATTCGCCGCCATGCAGGAAAATTTCGACCAGATCCGGCCGATGATTGACGATTCGGATCTGCTCATGCAGCTGGACAACCTCCAGGCCTGGACCGAATCCACCTTCGAGCGCCACCGGGAGCTGATTGCCCGTCGTCGCGACAGCGGCATGGTGCGGGAATGCCACGGCGACCTCCATCTGGCGAATATCACCCGCTTCGAGGGTGAGGTCACCGTTTTCGACTGCATCGAATTCAGCGAGCCGTTCCGCTGGATTGATGTCATCAACGATCTCGCGTTCCTGCTGATGGATCTGGAGTCCCGCGGGGAAAGTGCCCTCGCCAACCAGGTGCTGAATACTTACCTGGAATACCGGGACGACTTCGAGGCTCTGCCGTTGCTGCCACTCTACAAGGCGTACCGCGCCATGGTCCGCGCCAAGATCGCACTGTTCACCATGGGCAACCCGGGAATCACGGACGCCGAGAAAGCCGATCTGATGCAACGTTATCGCGACTATGCCCAACTGGCAGAGGATTACGGCACCATCCCCAACCACTACCTGTTGGCTACAACCGGCCTGTCCGCCAGCGGCAAGACCTGCGTCAGCGCCGCCATGGCAACCGAGCTGGGGCTGATCCGCCTGCGTTCCGATGTCGAGCGCAAGCGCCTGCACGGGTTGGCGCCACTGGAGAGTTCCCGCTCACCGACCGGTGGCAACCTGTACACGGAGGAAGCAACAGAGAAAACCTATCAGCGGCTGGCCGAGCTCGCCGGCCACGTTCTGGCAGCCGGGTTCCCGGTGATTGTGGACGCCGCCAGCCTGAAACAGAAGGAACGGTCCTTGTTGGCATCCGTAGCCGAGGCCCAGGGTGTGCCCTTTACTCTGATCCATTGCGAGGCACCGGAAGACCTGCGCCGGGAGTGGATCCGCAATCGCAAGGGCGATGCCTCCGAGGCAACCGAGGAATTGCTGGACGCCCAGCAAACCTGGTTTGAACCGTTAACCGCGGAGGAGAAGAGCCACACCATCCACCTTCACACTGACCAGGAGCATGTGGCAGAGGCGGTGGCCGACCGGATCCGCCAACATCTGGGTATCCCCGGCGGCAAGGCCGACTAAGAACAACAACTGGCTCCCACTGGCGAGCGCGAGGTTCGATATGGACGATAAAAGCGAACACGAAGTACATCAGATCAGCCACCCGCTCTACGATATTCTTCGTAGCGAGGACATGCAGGCGTTCAATGCCGAAAAGGCAAAGCTCACAGAGTTGCCCAGTTTCGCCCATGGCGATTTCCGGGGTCTGGATCTGAGGGGGATGGATGCCAAGGGACTGGATTTCCGCCACGCCTACTTTCGCGGTGCCGACCTGCGAGGTGTGGACTTCTCGAAATCCAGGATGGAAGGCTCAAGCATCGCCAGCGCCAAGATTTCCGGCTGCTATTTCCCGCACCGCCTGGAAGCTGATGAAATCGTCATGTCCCTGAACCACGGGACCCGCATGCGCTACGCCATATTGCCGAAATGAGCAGTAACCCGAATTCCTGGCAGCCCGTCTGTCCGGCATCCGAGCTGACATCGGGCCAGTTTGTCGAATTCCGGCTCCGGGAGAAGGCCCGGGAGCCGGAAGGCATGCCGTTAACCGGCTTCCTGTTCCTCGATGGCAGCACGCCCCGTGCCTATCTGAATATTTGCCCGCACCTGGGCGTTGAACTGAACTGGATGCCGGGGCGATTCATGGATTCCGACAACCTGTTCATCCAGTGCTCGACCCACGGCGCCCTGTTCAAGCCCTCAGACGGCGAATGCATTGCCGGGCCCTGCCAGGGCGATGCGCTCACCCAGCTGGACCTGCGTGAGCGGGACGGTCAGATCGAAATCAGACTTCCAGAATAACCGGCACCGATTCGGTCAGGGTCAACACACCTGTTGGCGTGCCGTCGCTCTCGCTCAGATCGGCACGATAGGCGATCACTTCCACACCCGCATCGCAGGCCTCCCGAAGCAGCTCACCGTATTTGCGATCAATGTGGTCGGCCGGGCGGACGGTTTGAATGCCGGTGTGATTGACCACGAATAACAGCACCGCGCGATCACCCTGCCGGACCTGGGCCATCAGTTCCCGGAGGTGTTTCTGGCCGCGCTCGGTCACCGCATCCGGGAAGAAACCCTGACCATCCTCCGCCAGCGTGACATTCTTGACCTCCACCCAGGCATCGGCGGCGGTGTCGTGGCCAGACAGCAACAGGTCAATCCGGCTTTTCTCGGCGCCATATTTCACCTCGGCGCGGCACTCCGGGTAACCGGCCAACTCAACCACGGTACCCGTCAGCACGGCCTCCCGGGCCTGGCTGTTCGGCCGGGCGGTGTTCACGCAGGCCAGTTGCCCGGGCGAGGTTTCCACCAACTCCCAGGTGTACTGGAGTTTGCGCTTGGGGTTATCGCTATGGCTAAGCCAGACTCGCGCGTCCTCCGGCTGACAGCCCAGCATGGAGCCGGTGTTCGGACAATGGGCCGTAATTTCTGAACCATCCGGCAGACGCACGTCTGCCAGAAAGCGTTTGTAGCGGCGGATAAGCCGGCCTTCAACCAGCGGTTCTGGAAACTTCATGTGATCTCCGTACAAAAGTCGATGTCACAAGGCTGGCACCCCCGTGACTAATCTGCTATTTTCCGCAAATTCCCGTTTCAGGACGAATGCTTCATCCAGGGTACAACCGCGCAGCCACGGGGGCTCACGCGGAGGGAAGCAAACCGTTCTTGTGAAGTACAAACAAGAGGCCGGGTTCAATGGCAACTACTGCAGAACAACCACGCGAACGTTTTACCAACTTCACCCCCTATGAAATGAAGAAGGGTGAAGAGTACATGAGTGCGGAAATGCTCCAGCACTTCAAAGATCTGCTGCTGCAATGGAAGCAGGAGCTGATGGAAGAAGTCGACCGCACCATGCACCACATGCAGGAAGACGCCGCAAATTACGCGGATCCCAGCGATCGCGCAACCCAGGAGGAAGAATTCAGCCTGGAGCTGCGTACCCGCGACCGCGAGCGGAAGCTGATCAAGAAGATTGACCAGACCATCGACCGCATCGACAAAGACGACTATGGCTTCTGCGATCAGTGTGGCGTGGAAATCGGTATCCGCCGTCTGGAAGCTCGACCAACAGCCACCCTGTGCATCGACTGCAAGACACTGGCCGAGATTCGCGAACGCCAGACCGGCATCTGAGCCTACTACGCAACAGCTGCCGGTTGGGGCTCTTCCCAGCCCCGCCGGCTGACTGACCGCCATGAACAACCCTCACTACCGGGGCCGGTTTGCGCCCTCTCCGACAGGCCCGCTGCACTTTGGCTCCCTCGTTACCGCACTTGCCAGCTTTCTGGAAGCCCGCAGCCAGGGCGGCCAGTGGTTTATCCGCATTGAAGACCTGGATCCTCTGAGAGAGCCGCCGGAGGCGACCGGCCAGATCATTGCCAGCCTTGACGCCCACGGGCTGTTTCCCGACGAGCCGGTACGCTTTCAATCCAGACGTCACGACGCCTATCAGCACGCCGTTAACCGGCTGCTTGAAAGCGGCTACGCGTATCGCTGCCAGTGCTCGCGCAAGGAATTGCAGGCCAATGAGGGGCGCCACCCGAACCAGTGCCGCACTCGCACAGAAATTGACGGTGACCGACCATTCGCAATCCGCTTTGCCCTCGAAGACGAAGACTGCCACTGGCAGGACCAGCTGCTGGGACCCCAGCACCAGACGGTGCAAGCAGAGCTTGACGATCCGGTCATCCTCCGCAAGGAGGGGTTCTACGCCTATCAAATGGCGGTGGTGGTCGATGACATTGATCAGGGCATCACGGACGTGGTGCGTGGTTCGGATCTCCTCGACATGACGGCGCAGCAGCAACAGATTTATCGTGCCCTGGGTGCTCTTCCTCCACGCTGGCTTCACATCCCGGTCATACTCAACGCGCAGGGTCAGAAGCTGAGCAAGCAGACCCATGCGCCAGCTCTTGATGATGACAAGCCTGTCGACAACCTGTTCATGGCGCTCGTTGCTCTTGGTCAGAACCCGCCTGCCAACCTTGCCAGCGGTTCGCTGGATTCGCTGCTGGAGTGGGGCCGGAGTAACTGGCGACGGGGCGCCATCCACCTGACATCCCGGTGAGGGACATGGTATAAAGCCCTTCTCACACCTCAGCGCGGATAGCATGCCTGATGTATATCTACCGTCTGGTCTTCCTGTTGGTACTGGCCATCTATATCTTTTCTCCCAACATCCTTGACTGGTGGACCTCGCCGGGAAACGTCTGGTACAGCCCCTACATCATCTGGGCCGGGCTGATTGCCATCGGTTTCTGGCTGGAATGGCGGCGGGACCCCAATGAGTTTTAGTGCCTCCGGGCTGCTGCTCGCCAGCCTGTTGTATCTGATTCTGCTGTTCGGCATTGCCTGGTTTACCGAGCGGGGCATGGTACCCAGACGCTGGGTTCGCCACCCTCTGGTTTACGTGCTCAGCCTGGGCGTGTACGCCGGCATCTGGGCAGTCTACGGCGCCGTTGGCATGGCCGCCGAATCCGGCTACGGCTTCCTCGCCTACTACCTGGGTATCAGCGGCGCCTTTCTACTGGCACCGGTACTTCTGAACCCGGTCATGAGGATTGGCCGCGCCTACCAGCTAACCTCCCTGGCCGACCTGTTCGCCTACCGGTACCGCAGCCAATGGGCGGGAACCCTGGTCACCCTGTGCTCCGGAGGCGCCATTCTGGCTCTGCTGAGCATGCAGATACAGGCCGTCGCCACCTCTGCCAGCATTCTTGCGCCGGACACATCGCCTGCGGTAATCAGCGTGATGTTCAGCTTGATCGTGGTGCTTTTCGCCATGCTATTCGGGGCAAGGCGCGACCAGAACTCGGAAAACCATCAGGGGCTGGTGCTGGCCATTGCTTTTGATTCGCTGGTGAAACTTGTGGCATTGCTGGTGCTCGGGGGCGTCATTCTCTTCGGGGTCTTTGACGGCATGAGCGGACTGGAAAGCTGGCTGGACAACCGGACGTCGCCGGCCACAACCATGACCCTGAGTATTGACGACGGCAGTTGGCGGGCACTAATGCTGATGTCCTTTGCCGCTGCTCTGGTACTGCCACACATGTACCACATGACCTTCAGCGAAAACCCCTCGCCCAAGGCCCTGGCAAAAGCCAGCTGGGGCCTGCCACTCTACCTGTTGCTGCTCGGCCTGCCGGTGCCCCTGATTCTCTGGGGAGGCCAGGAGCTGGCGGTGACCACAGGGCCCGGATTCTTTGCCATCGGGGCAGCCCAGGCCATGGAAAGCCCGGCACTGACACTGCTGATGTACATTGCCGGCCTGTCAGCAGCCAGCGGCCTGATGATCGTCAGCACCCTGGCACTGGCGGGCATGGCGCTGAACCACGTGGTGTTGCCCCTGAAAACCCCGAAAGACCAGGGCGATATCTACCGGTGGCTGCAGTGGATCAAGCGCCTGCTCATCGCCGTGATCATTTTCCTGGCGCTGCTGTTTCATGAAGTTGTCGGCAAAAACCTCGACCTGTCCATTCTCGGCGCCATTTCCCTCTCCGGCACTTTGCAACTGCTGCCCGGCGCCCTGGGCGTGATTTACTGGCCCGAGGGCAATCGCCGCGGCCTGATCGCCGGCCTTGTTGTCGGGCTGGCCATCTGGGTGGTGACGCTCGTGCTGCCATTCTCGCACACGGCCAATCTGCTGGCCTGGCTGGATGCGCCACTGATACCGGACTACAGCAACTGGCATATCTTCACGTTCGTAAGCCTGACTGCCAACATTACCGTGTTTGCGCTGATTTCCATCCTCAGCACCAGCACCAGTGAGGAGAACAGCGCAGCCCAGGCCTGCTCACTGGGCGCACTGTCCCGTCCGCAACGCCGTGAATTGCTGGCCACGTCCTCCAGTGACTTTGTGAGACAGTTAGCGGAGCCGCTGGGCTACGGTGTGGCGCGGCGAGAAGTGGAGCGGGCACTGGGCCAGCTGAAACTGCCCAATGTGGAGTATCGGCCTTACCAGCTCAGGCGACTGCGCGACCAGGTGGAAATAAACCTGTCTGGCCTGCTCGGCCCCTCCGTAGCCAGGGACATGGTCAAGCGCCATCTCGGCTTCAAGCCCATGGCCCAGGGCGGCACTGCCCAGGACATCCGCTATGTAGAACGCGCCCTCGGCGACTACCAGAACCGATTGACCGGCCTGGCCGGCGAGCTGGACAACCTGCGCCGGCATTACCGCCAGACCCTTCAGAACCTGCCGATTCCTGCCTGCTCCGTGGGCGAGGACGGTGAAATCCTGATGTGGAACCACGCCATGGAGGCGCTCACCGGCATCACCGCCGATGACGTGGTCGGTGCCAGGCTGATGGCACTGCCCGAGCACTGGCACCTGCTGCTTGATGACTTCAACCGTGGCCCGGACCTCCATCGCTACAAGCATCGCCTGGACCTGCGTGGCAAACCCCACTGGCTGAACCTCCACAAAGCAGCCCTGAGCGGACCGGACCACACCGAAGGTGGCAGCATTATCCTGGTCGAGGACCAGACCGAAACGCGGCTACTTGAGGACGAACTGATGCACAGCGAACGGCTGGCATCGGTGGGAAGGCTCGCCGCCGGTGTCGCCCACGAGATCGGGAACCCGGTCACCGGTATCTCATCCCTGGCCCAGAACCTGAAACTGGAAACCGACAACCCGGACATCCTGGACACCGCTGACCAGATCCAGCAGCAGACCCGGCGCATCTCTACCATTTTGCAGTCGCTGATGAACTTTGCCCGCACCGGCAATCATGCCCAGGCCAACCGGTACGAGCCGGTAGCGATTCATCGCTGTGTGGAAGAATCGATCAACCTGCTGTCGCTCAGCGACAAGGGCCTGGGGATTCACTATGTCAACGACTGCCCGCCCTCTTTGCAGGTTCTGGGAGATGAGCAGCGTCTGGTCCAGGTATTCGTCAACCTGCTGGCGAACGCCCGCGATGCCTCACCGGAAGGCGGTACCATCCGGGTCAGTGGAAAGGGCGATGGCTACTCCGCTATCATCGAGGTGGTTGATGAGGGCTCCGGTATTCCCGGGGATCAACTCGATCATATCTTCGAGCCGTTTTACACCACCAAGGCCCCCAACAAGGGAACCGGTCTTGGCCTGTCGCTGGTGTACAGCATTATTGAAGAGCACTATGGCAACGTTCAGGTGGAAAGCCCGGCTAATGCCGACACCGGCCGCGGAACCTGCGTGAGGCTGAGATTGCCAGCCTACGAACCGGAAACCAGCACTATTGCCATCAGCCAGAACCAAAGGTCTTGAGACTGTTATGCCTCGCATTCTGATCGTGGAAGACGAAGACATTATTCGCTCGGCAGTGCGCAAACTGTTGTTGCATGCCGGCTATGAGGTCGCCGATGCGGCCTCCGTTGAGGAAGCCGAACAGAACCACGAACCCGATCAGTTCGATCTGATCATTTCCGACCTGCGTCTGCCAGGCGCTGCGGGCACCGAACTGATCAATCGCGCACCCAACACGCCGGTGCTGATCATGACCAGCTATGCCAGCCTGAGATCAGCGGTGGACTCCATGAAAATGGGCGCCGTTGAGTACATCGCCAAACCGTTTGATCACGATGAAATGCTGGCCGCGGTCGAAAACATTCTGGCCCGGAAACCCGCCGGCCGGAACTCGGGTGACGACTCGGCACCAGCCCTGGAAACGCCGGAAAGCAGCGATCCTGCCAACATCATGTTCGGCCAGTGTGAGCCAATGCAGCGGGTGTTCACGCTGATCCGTAAAGTAGCACCGACAGAAACCACTGTCCTGATCCAGGGCGAATCAGGAACCGGCAAGGAGTTGGCGGCCCGCGCCCTGCACCTGCTCAGCCCGCGCGCTGCCAAGCCGCTGATTTCGGTCAACTGCGCGGCCATCCCCGAAAGCCTGATTGAATCGGAACTGTTCGGCCATGAAAAGGGCGCTTTCACCGGCGCGGTATCGGCCAGGACCGGCCTGATCGAGGCCGCCGATGGCGGCAGCCTGTTTCTGGACGAAATCGGCGAACTGCCGGCCGAAGCCCAGGCACGCCTGCTACGGGTTCTGCAAGAGAGCGAGATCCGGAAAGTCGGCTCCACCCAGAGCCGTACCGTCAACGTGCGGATGATTGCCGCCACCCACCGAAACCTCAAGGCCATGACGCGTACCGGGGAATTCCGGGAAGACCTCTACTACCGGTTGAACGTCATGCAGATCCGTATCCCGCCGCTGCGTGAGCGCCAGAGCGATATTCTGGGACTGGCCCGCCGCTTCCTGAAACGCCAGGGCGAGAGAATGGGCAAGCCCGATCTCAATCTAAGCCCCGAGGCGATGCGCGCCCTCGAACGCCATCGCTGGCCGGGAAACGTACGGGAACTGGAGAACGCCATTGAGCGCGCAACCATCCTGTGTGACGGCGACGTGATCACGCCCTCATTGCTGGACCTGGACAGCGAAGGCAGCGACGAATACATCCCCGAGACTCTCGTGGACGGCAACAACGAGCAGACACATACCCGGGAGGTGGACGCGTCCAACGATCTCTCCCTCGAAGATTACTTCCAGCATTTTGTTCTCGAGAACCAGGACCGCATGAGCGAGACAGAATTGGCCCAGAAACTGGGCATCAGCCGAAAATCGCTCTGGGAACGTCGCCAGCGTCTCGGCATACCCCGGAAAAAATCCTCTGGCAACTGAGTCCGGCATAGTATGAACCCGGGCTCAGTTGTTACCTCATGTTCCTGTCGGTAACACTCCTCACGAAAGTAACGTGACCTCAGTAACACTTAGGTTGAATACGGGGTAACACTTATGGCCTACAAAATCGTAAGGCCCTGTTAATAAAAGAAATTCAAAAACTGGCACATGGACTGCAACCTATTTGGCGCACAACAACAAAAACAAGAGTGACAAAGCAGCGCCAACAACAAGAACAAAAAGCTGCAGGATGCGTTCGGTAACAAAAACAACAACAGAACGTGAGCGAACTGAGTGTTTTGGGTACTTTGCTTTTTAGTGGTCCCATGGCACGTGCGAGTTGTAGATGTAGAGAAGAATCACCTTCCAGGTGACGCTGCAGCTACTGCAGACCCGCCCGATGTCTCTGACCGCTCTGTGTATTCAAAGCTTTCCGTTTGCACTGCTGAGATGCCCCTACATTGGGGATATGCAGTGGGGTACAAAAATCAAGAAAAATCCCGGCAAAAACAAAAACAAAAACAATGCAGATCGTCAACGCTTTGAGGGCGGATTCGTGAAAACGGATCCGCCTTTTGGTTTTCTGGGTCCCGGAACGGTAATCCACGGCAAACGTGTGCAAATCCTGCTCAAACCGTTAAACTCTCGGTTTTTGCTCATCGCAACCACGGATTTCAATGCCTAAATCAATTTTTACTCTCGTCGAGCAATCGGTCGAGAAACTCCGTTCCATAATGCCCGGCAACGGAAAAAAGAAAGCCCGCACCTACCAGCGACGGGAAATCCCGAGGGACCAGCACAACGTCTCCCGCTCGGTTATCAGCGACCCTGCCAAGAAAGTTCTGCATCGCCTGAACAAATCAGGCTACGAGGCCTACCTTGTGGGTGGCGGCGTCAGGGATATCCTGCTGGGCGGAAAACCCAAGGATTTTGACATCGCAACCAATGCCACGCCGGAGGAAGTTCACGACCTGTTCCGCAACTCCCGGTTGATCGGACGGCGTTTCCGGATTGTCCACGTGGTGTTTGGCCGTGAAGTCATCGAGGTGACCACCTTCCGGGGCAACGCCACGGAAGCCGATGCCGAGGCGGATGAGGACGACCGCAGAACCAGCGAACATGGACTGCTCCTGCGGGACAACGTCTACGGCAACCAGGAAGAGGACGCCCTGCGTCGCGACTTCACCGTCAACGCGCTTTACTACTGCATTCGCGACTTCACCGTTATAGATTTCGCCAACGGCATTGAGGATTTGCGCAACCGGCAGCTGCGACTGATCGGCGACCCGGAAACCCGCTACCGCGAGGACCCGGTACGCATGCTCCGCGCCATCCGTTTTGCCGCCAAGCTCGACTTCGACATTGAGCCCGAGACTGAGGCCCCCATTGGGGAACTGGCGCCACTGTTGACCCACATCCCGCCGGCTCGTCTGTTTGAGGAAGTACTCAAACTGTTTTCGGCCGGCCATGGTGAGGCCACCTACGACTTGCTTAACCGATACAATCTTCTCGAACCGCTGTTTCCGGAAACGGCCCGCGCCATCGAGAACGGCGAACCCGATGAACTGATACGCCAGGCCCTCAGAAACACGGACGCCCGGATTGCCCAGGGCAAATCGGTCACGCCTTACTTTCTGTTTGCGGCCATGCTCTGGCCGGCACTTCAGGCGGAATGGCATCGCCGGCAGGACAACGGTGATCCCGTGCAGCCGGCACTGCATGGAGCTATCGGAAAAGTGATTGGCCGCCAGGTACAGGCAACCTCCATTCCCAAGCGCTTCTCCGGGCCCATGAAAGAGATCTGGGAGCTCCAGATGCGCCTGCCCCGCCGACAGGGTAAGCGGGCCTTTGCCACCATGACCCACCCCCGGTTCCGTGCAGCCTACGATTTCCTGCTGGTTCGTGAGGCGTCTGGCGAGATTGAGCCAGGGCTTGGTCAGTGGTGGACCGAGTTCCAGCAGGAGGACGAACGTGGCCAGGAACGGATGCTGTCAAAACTGAGCAACGATGCGCCCAAAAAGCGCCGTCGCCGTAAAACGGTCAAGCGCCCCGCACAACAATGATGACAGATGTTTTTATTGGTCTTGGCAGCAACCTGAAAGATCCGGCTGCTCAACTGGCCAGGGCAGTTTCCGCCCTGGCCACCCTGCCGGAAACCGCTCTGGTAGCCCAATCCCCTTTTTATGCCAGCCGCCCGGTCGGTCCCCAGGACCAGCCTGACTTCGTCAACGGCGCGGTATGGCTTAGAACCTCCCTACTACCACACCAACTGCTTGACGAACTGCAGAACGTCGAACAACAGCATGGCCGGGAGAGACTTCGCCACTGGGGACCCCGAACGCTTGATCTGGACATACTGATCTTCGGCGATCAGATGTTGGATGACGAGCGCCTCACCGTACCTCATCGGGAACTGCGGAACCGGGACTTTGCGCTCCAGCCTCTGCTGGACCTGAAGGCCGGCCTGACTCTGCCCGACGGCACACCGATTGCCAAACTGCGTCGCCAATGCCCCGACAACGGCTTGCGCAAGCTTCCACCGGCGGATTACCCTTAACACTTCAATGCCGACACCCCGGCACGCCCAGGCCCATCCACCCAAAAGGCAAGGATTCTATGGCTGTTACCATCAATACCCTGCGTGAGTTCAAGCAGAAGGGCGAAGCCTTCGCTGCCCTTACCTCCTATGACGCCACCTTTTCCCAGGTGGTCAGTGAAGCGGGCGTTCACGTAATCCTTATCGGCGACTCCCTCGGGATGGTGCTTCAGGGGCATGACAGCACCCTGCCGGTGACCATGGACCAGATGGTGTATCACGTCAGCTGCGTGGCCAAAGGAAACCGTGGGTCCCTGATCATGGCCGACATGCCCTTCATGAGCTACGGCACGGTCGAGTCTGCCCTGGAGAACGCAGCGGAACTGATGCGCGCGGGCGCGCACATGGTAAAACTCGAGGGCACGGACTGGATGAAAGAAACCATTACTGCTCTGACCGAGCGCGCCGTGCCCGTGTGCGCACATCTGGGCCTCACGCCGCAATTCGTCAATAAATTTGGCGGCTACAAGGTCCAGGGCCGTGACGAGAAAGCGGCGGAGATGATGATTGAGCACGCCTGCGAACTGGAAGCCGCCGGCGCCGATGCCATCCTGCTGGAGTGCGTTCCCGCGCCGCTGGCGGCACGCATCTCCCAAGCCGTCAAAGCACCGGTCATCGGGATAGGTGCCGGGCCAGACACCGACGGACAGATTCTGGTATTGCACGATATGCTGGGCATTACCACTGGCCGTAAGCCACGATTCGTCAAGAACTTCCTGGCTGAAACAGATTCGGTACAGGAAGCCCTCCAGGCCTACGTGAAAGCCGTAGGCGAGCGCTCATTCCCCGCTGAGGAGCATACGTTCAAGGCATGAGAACTGTACATTCTTTGAAAGAATTGAGAACCATCCTCCGCGGCTACCGGCAGCAGGGCAAAACCATCGGCCTGGTACCCACCATGGGCAACCTGCACGAGGGCCATATCTCCCTCGTGCGCAAAGCAGCGGAGATGGCGGATGTGGTGGTTACCAGCATCTTCGTGAACCCGATGCAGTTCGGAGCCGGCGAAGATCTCGAGACCTACCCGAGAACCCTGGCTGAAGACCAGGACAAGCTCGCCTCGGCCGGTAACACACTGGTATTCGCGCCTTCCGCCGAGGAAATCTATCCGGAAGGGCTGGCAAGTCAGACCCAGGTGGTCGTGCCGGATGTCAGCGACGGCCACTGTGGCGCCAGTCGCCCGGGTCACTTTGAGGGCGTAGCCACGGTGGTCACCATGCTGTTCAATATGGTGCAGCCGGACTTCGCTGTATTCGGCGAGAAGGATTTTCAGCAACTGGCCGTGATCCGGAAAATGGTCCGGGATCTGATGATCCCTGTGGATGTGGTGGGCGGCCCCACGGTGAGAGAGGACGACGGCCTGGCGAAAAGCTCGCGCAATGGTTACCTGACGCCCGAGGAACGGCAGATTGCGCCAGCGGTCTACCAGACTCTGCAGGCCACGGCGGCCAAGATCACCGATGGTCGTACAGACTTCCAGGCCCTGGAAAGCGAAGCTGAGCAGAGTCTCGGGGACGCAGGGCTCAGGCCGGACTACTTCAATATCGTCAACAGTCAGACACTCAAACCGGCCACGGCTGAAGATCGGGAGATTACCATCCTGACGGCAGCTTTCCTGGGCACCACCCGCTTGATCGATAACCTGTCCCTGACCCGATAAGCCAACAGAAAAGGAACCTCTGATGCCCGCACATCCTGAAGTACTGACCTCGAAACCCGAATGGCAGACACTGAAGGAGCAACGGCAACGCCTGGACGGCGTTCTCATGAAGGACCTGTTCAACCAGGATCCCGGGCGGGCAAAGCGTTATTTCATTGAAGGCGCAGGGCTGTCACTGGATTTTTCCAAGAATCGGATCACTGACGACGTGCTCGACACGCTTCTGGCGCTGGCCCGCAGCTGCAACCTGGAAGCACGGCGGGAGGCCTTGCTCAGCGGAAAGAGAGTCAACGTTACCGAAGATCGCCCTGCCCTGCACACGGCATTGCGCAACCCGGGAACCGACGCCATCACCGTTGACGGCGAAGACGTGGTCGCAGAGGTGCAGCGCACTCTGCAACGCATGGAAACCCTGGTGGAGGAGGTGTTGGGCCAACACCGCACCGGGTACACCGGCAAGCCTTTCACCGATGTGGTAAGCATCGGTATCGGCGGCTCCTATCTGGGCCCGAAGCTGGTGGGCGAAGCGCTTCAACCCTACGCCCAGGCCGGCGTTCGCTGCCATTACGTGGCCAACATTGACGGCACCGAGATTTGCGAGGCACTGCGCCAGGTCAATCCGGAAACCACTCTGTTCCTGATCCAGTCCAAGTCATTCCGCACCCAGGAAACCCTCGAGAACAGCAAAGTCGCGAAACAGTGGTTTCTTGATCATTGCGGGGATGAACAGGCGGTTTCGCAGCATTTCATGGCCGTGACGGCCAATGTGCCGGCGGCGCAGGACTTCGGCATCGATCCGGAGAACGTCTTCCCGATGTGGGACTGGGTCGGCGGCCGTTATTCACTGTGGTCAGCCATCGGCCTGCCCATTGCCTTTAGCGTTGGCATGGCCAACTTCCGGGCCCTGCTGGCCGGCGCCCATGCCATGGACCAGCACTTTCGTGAAGCGCCGCTGGCAAAGAATCTGCCGGTGGTGATGGCCATGCTGGGCATCTGGTACAACAATTTCTGGGGTGCCGAGACCCATGCGATCCTGCCCTACGATCACTACCTGCGCAGCCTGCCAGACCACCTCCAGCAGCTGGATATGGAAAGCAACGGCAAGAGCGTTACGCAAGCGGGCGCCCCACTCGCCTGGCAGTCCGGCCCGGTCATCTGGGGCGGCGTCGGTGCCAATGGCCAGCACGCCTATCACCAACTGATCCACCAGGGCACCCGCCTGATTCCGGCGGACTTCATCATACCTCTGAAAACCCACAATCCGGTGGCCACCCATCACGCCGACCTGTTTGCCAACTGCCTCAGCCAGTCCAGGGCCATGATGGCCGGAAAATCACTGGAAGAAGCCAGGGCCGAGCTGAAAGCCGAAGGACGGGATGAAAGCGAGATTGAACAGCTTGCGCCACACAAGGTGATCCCAGGCAACAAGCCAAGTAACACGCTGACCATGGAGAAGGTGACACCCGAGACTGTGGGCGCGTTGATCGCGCTCTACGAGCACCGCACCTTTGTGCAGGGGGTTATCTGGGACGTGGATTCGTTTGACCAATGGGGTGTGGAACTCGGCAAGCAACTGGGTAAAGGCATCCTGCCGCGGCTATTGGGCGAGGAAGATGGCACCCAGGCCAGCGACAGCTCGACCGATCACCTCATCGAGCTGTTCCGCTCAACCGGCAGCGTGTGAAATCTGCCGACCCTGCCAGCTGAAGCCCACCGGCCAGAGCTTCTGGCCAGTGTCGTACTCCCGCCATAGCTGGCCATAGGTTTTGCCGCACACCGGGTGCTCTGCTTCAGGCGCTATGTCGGCCAGTGGCCGAAGCACGAAAGCGTTTTTCAGGATTTCACCCCTTGGCAGTTCAACGCCATCGATGCGCCCGACGGCACTGCCATAGGTGAGAATATCGAGGTCCAGCGTTCGCGCACTGAATTTAGGCACATCCCGACGCCGGCCGTTGTCCGCCTCCAACTGTTTGAAACGCTTCGAAAGCTCGGCAACCGACAGGGACGTATCCACGCCCACTACGAGGTTCAGGAAGGGCGAGCCATCAAACCCGACCGCTTCGCTGTCGTAGACCGGGGAGATAATCAGCTCGCCAAACCATGCCGAGAGCGCATCGAGCGCTGCCCTGACGTAGCGTTCCCTGTCGACATTGCTGCCAATACTGATGTAAACCCGAACGGCCGCTGCCATCACCGGACTCCCCTCTCGATTTGCACACCCACCGCCTGTGCCGTAGGTACGGCCCCCGGCTTGCGTATCGCCAACCGAAGCCACGTGATGCCAAATTCATCCTGCAAGGCTTTGGCGAGCACCTCAGCGCCGTGCTCAAGCAGTTGCGGCCTGAGTGCCTGCAGACAGGTCTCCACCCGAGCACTGACGGCCGCATAATCCAGGGCATCGGCGACATCGTCTGTTCGACCCGGCACCCGGTTATCCCAGGCCATTTCCAGATCGATCACCAGGTCCTGGGTGACTTCCCGCTCCCAGTCATAAACGCCGACCACAGTTTCCACAACGAGGCCTTCGATCAATACAGTGTCTGCCAAGGGTACTCCGGAGTTCTTCCACTCTTTGGTGATTGAATAACGCACAACCAGGGGATACTGTGAAGAGCATGGCCCGCGTTTTCAGGGCGGGCATTTTCGCACATATTGGTTGTATACGTCTTTGCTTCCGAGCCCACAGCATGTTTCCCAGTGACCCGGTTTTAACGGTTTTACTCTGCGCCGCCGCTTACCTGGCAGGTTCCGTGCTGTTTGCCCTGCCGGTCTGCCAACTCTGGAAACTCCCGGACCCACGGGCGCAGGGTTCAGGCAATCCCGGCGCCACGAATGTCTACCGAACCGGCGGGTGGCCGCCAGCGTTACTCACGCTTGCGCTGGATGCGGCAAAAGGCTGGTTACCCGTTTGGCTGGCCCATGCCGCCGGTCTTTCCGTAATGGTTCAGGCTGTCGTTGCCCTGTTCGCCGTCACCGGCCACATGATCCCGATCTTCTATCGATTCAAGGGTGGAAAAGGGGTCGCGACGGCGCTCGGGGCCGGTCTTGCGCTGGCGTCGGTCACAACGCTGCTGATGGCCGCTACCTGGATGCTGGTGATCTGGCGCTGGCGAATATCCGCCCTCGCCTCACTGATAGCCATTGTCTGCGGCCCGCTGATCAGCGCCTTCCTTGAACCGGAAACCCTGCCACTGTTCGGCCTGCTCGCACTTCTGATCGTGGTTCGCCACCGCAACAACCTCATCCGGCTCGCCCAGGGACGGGAAGCCGGACTTTAACGATCAGTCCACCAGACCGGTTGAACGAGGTTCGTTAATGGGCGGCAGCGTGTTCATTGGCCACCGGGGCACTGCCACAATCCGCTCGCCGTCCTGCTGGCCGGCCTTCATGCGCTGGGCACCGGCGTAGGCGATCATTGCACCGTTATCCGTACAGAATTCCGGCCGGGCGTAGAAAACGTGGGCTTTGAGTTTGTCGGCCATTTTTTCCAGGCCCGCCCGTAACCGTTTATTGGCACTCACCCCTCCGGCTATGACCAGCCGCTTGCAGCCTGTCTGTTCCAGGGCCCGGCGGCATTTGATAGTGAGCGTATCGACCACGGCGGCCTCGAACGCCAGGGCAATATCCGCGCGGGTCTGGTCCGTCAGCCCCTCCGCCTCACGAGCAGCATTCACGGTATTGAGCGTGAAGGTTTTCAGGCCGCTGAAGCTGAAATCCAGGCCGGGACGGTCAGTCATCGGCCTCGGGAACCGATAACGGCCCTCTGTGCCTTTTTCCGCCAGCGCTGCCACCCGCGGGCCACCCGGGTAGTCCAGACCGAGCATCTTGGCGGTCTTGTCAAAGGCCTCACCCGCGGCGTCGTCTACTGATTCTCCCAGCATTTCGTATTCGCCAATACCATCAACCCTTACCAACTGGGTATGGCCACCCGAAACAAGCAGTGCAACGAAGGGAAACGCGGGTGGATTATCCTCCAGCATGGGCGCCAGAAGGTGGCCCTCCATGTGATGCACACCGAGCACCGGCACTCCAAGGGCAAACCCCAGCGAATGGGCAACCGCGCCCCCAACCATGAGCGCGCCGACCAGGCCCGGACCCGCGGTGTAGGCAATTCCCTCTATATCGGCACGGCCTTTACCGGCATCCGAAAGCACCTGATCGCAGAGGGGCAGGAGCTTGCGAACGTGGTCACGGGACGCCAGTTCAGGGACGACACCCCCGTAATCAGCATGCATGTCGATCTGGCTGAACAGGGCGTGCCCCAGAAGGGCCGCTTCCGTGTCGTAAAGCGCTACACCAGTCTCGTCGCAAGAGGTTTCGATACCTAGAATCAGCATAATTTCGGGCCACATTGGTTGGCAGAAATGAAAACGACGCGCATTTTAGCAGAAACCCGAAACCCACTGGCAGATTCATCGAACAAACATTGACCTTGCCATAACGCAGGCGCTATCATTGCCGCCCTAAAATATGCACTGGTCGAGTTTTAGCCAATCTGACCAGGAATCGAGAACCGGTCTGGCCTCGCCAGACGGACAAAATTGAAACCGAATCTATCAGGTAGGTGATTTTCGAATGCCAGCTGTTAAAGTGAAAGAGAATGAACCGTTTGACGTAGCACTGCGTCGCTTCAAGCGTTCCTGCGAGAAAGCGGGTGTACTTTCCGAAGTACGTCGTCGTGAGCACTACGAGAAGCCGACCGCTGTTCGTAAGCGCAAAGCAGCCGCTGCCGTTAAGCGTCATCTCAAGAAGCTTCAGCGGGAACAGCGCAAGTTCGAGCGTCTGTACTAAGTTTTATCTGACGCCGCTTGACTGCAAAGCACTGATTGCCTGTACAGCCGCAGGCTGCACAGAGCGACTCAAAAATGCCGCCGAGGCCTGGCTTCGGCGGCATTTTTGGCTATTGGCCAACTCCGATGAAGGCCTGATGTGGAGCCCCCATGAGCGGACTGATCCCTCAACAGTTTGTTGAAAACCTGCTGGATCGTATCGACCTGGCGGAACTGATCGGTTCACGCATCACGCTCAAGAAGGCCGGCGCTAACTACAAGGCCTGCTGCCCGTTCCACGACGAGAAAACACCCTCGTTCAACGTTCGGCCAGACAAGGGCTTTTACCATTGCTTCGGGTGCGGCGCCCATGGCGATGCCATCAGCTTTGTCAGGGAGTTTGAAGGCCTGGGTTTTACCGAGGCGGTAGAGGAACTGGCCAAGCGGGTTGGTCTCGAAGTGCCCTACGACCGGGCGGCAAAACAGGAAATCCAGCAGGCGCGAACGCTGACCGATGCACTGGACTTTGCCAGTCGCTTCTATCAATCAGCGCTCAAAGGTCAGCAAGGTGCCTACGCACGGGACTACCTGCAACAAAGGGGTCTGGATAACGCCATCATCGAGCAGTACCAGGTGGGCTATGCGCCCTCCACCGGCACGGCGCTGTTTGATGTTGCCAGCAAGGACCTGCAGGGTCCGCTGATTGAAACCGGCACGGTTTCCGACAAGTACGGCAAACCCAGGGACCTGTTCCGCAACCGGGTGATGTTCCCGATTCGCAATAGCCGGGGCAGAACCGTGGCATTCGGCGGCCGCACCCTGGGCGACGACAAGGCGAAATACATCAACTCCCCGGAGTCGGATGTGTTTCACAAGAGCCGCGAGATTTACGGGCTTTTCGAGGCCAAACAGGCCATCCGGCAGCTGGACAAGCTGCTGGTGGTTGAAGGCTACATGGATGTGATCGCCCTCGCCCAGCACGGCATTCACTATGCGGTTGCGACGCTGGGCACAGCAACGAACCAGGACAGTCTCACAGCGTTATTGAAGCAGGTCAGACACATCGTGTTCTGCTTTGACGGCGACCAGGCGGGCTTCCGGGCCGCGGACAAGGCCATGGAAAACGCACTGGAACTTATGGCCGATGGCCTTCACCTCCAGTTCCTGATGCTGCCCCAGGGCG
>NZ_DDOI01000055.1:40202-43038 GCF_002341575.1 Marinobacter sp. UBA2498
TCCTGATGCTGCCCCAGGGCGAGGACCCGGACACCCTCGTGCGCAAGGAGGGGCCGGAAGCGTTCCAGAAGCGCATTGAAGGGGCAACGCCTCTGTCCCGCTATCTGTTTGATCGGCAGAGTGAAGGGCTGGACCTGCAACTGCCAGAGCATCGGGGCGAATTGCGAGCCAGGGTCGAACCGCTGCTCAACAAGATGCCCAGAAGCACCCTCCGGGATGCCATGTGGCACGAAATGCTCCGCCTTTGTGGTGGCCGGAACCAGTGGCAGAGCCGCCAGCAGGGGCAGAAAGGGCGCTGGAACGGCGAGCGACGGGATCGGGTGTCCGAGGATCGAATTGATGTGAAACTCAGCAAGGACAGCATTCTGTGCCTTGCCCTACTGGAAGCACCGGACCTGGCTACCGAGGTCACCGAGCTGGCCCGCAGCTCCCGACAATTCAATCAGGCCCGGAATTTTGCCGAGTGGATTCTGGCAAACGACATCCGGGACAGGAAAACCCTGGTGCGCACGCTGGCACTGGACACGGGCGCTCGTGAGCGCTTCTACCACCTGTTTGACGGGATCGAGCATATCCCTGCGCGGGAAAGCACACTGGCCGCCGCCCGTGAGCTTTTGAGCCCGAATGAAGAGGCATCCCGCCAGCAGCGGCTTGCCACACTATTGAGAAATCTGTCGAACCTCACAAGCGAGGAACGACAGGAGCTGAGAGCCCTGAGCAGCGGCACCGGGGACTAGCAGCACTTGAAACTTGATGCACTGATCACCATCTAACCTTTGAGCCTAGGCTCCTTGGTGGCAGAGCAACTAAGCGACAGCTATAATGGCTGTTTAACTTTTTTCCTTCTAAAAGCGAGTTTACAGGGTGTCTATGTCAGGCAATTCGCAAAAATCACGTTTGAAAGACCTCATTGCACGAGGCAAGGAACAAGGTTACCTGACTTACGCCGAGGTAAACGACCACCTCCCGGAAGACATCGCCGATCCGGATCAGGTCGAAGACATCATTCGCATGATTAACGACATGGGTATTCAGGTGTGCGAAGAAACACCGGACGCCGATACCCTGCTGATGACCGAGGGCGACTCCACCGCTGACGAAGCCGCCGCCGCTGAAGCCGCTGCCGCTCTGGCAGCTGTTGAGACCGACGCCGGCCGCACTACGGATCCTGTTCGCATGTACATGCGCGAAATGGGCACCGTAGAGCTGCTGACTCGCGAGGGCGAAATCGTCATTGCCAAGCGCATCGAGGAAGGCATTCGCGATGTGATGGCCGCCGTTGCCCACTTCCCGGGCACCGCTGGCACGGTGATCCAGGCCTACGACCGCATTCTCGAAAACGAAGGCCGTATCAGCGACATCGTAACCGGCTTCCTGGATCCGGACGACGCCGAGCCGTTCATGGGTGAGGACACCACACCCGAAAGCTCTGATGATTCCGACTCGGATTCAGACGATGACGACGATTCCTCGGAAGAAGAAACCGATAACGGCCCGGATCCGGAAGAGACCCGACTCCGGTTCGAACTGCTCAACGAAAAGCTGGAGGCCGCCAACAAGGCCCTGGCCAAGCACGGTCGGTCCGACAAGAAGACCCAGGAAGCCCTGAACGAGCTGGGTCAGGTTTTCGCACCGTTCAAACTCGCCAACAAGGCCTTTGACGAGCTGGTGAACGTGGTTCGCTCCACCAACGACCTGGTTCGCGAAAACGAGCGCGCGATCATGCAGATCTGTGTTCGCGAGTGCAAAATGCCCCGCAAGGACTTCATCAAGTCGTTCCCGGGCAACGAGACCAACCTGGATTGGGCCGACAAAATTGCCAAGAGCAAGAAGCCTTACGCAGCGCCCTTGGCCGAGCGTATAGACGAAGTCGTTCGCCTGCAGAAGCGCATCCAGAACGTGCAGACTGAAGTGGATCTGGACGTTGCCGACATCAAGGAAATCAACCGTCGGGTTTCCATCGGTGAAGCCAAGGCCCGCCGCGCCAAGAAAGAGATGGTTGAGGCCAACCTGCGTCTGGTTATTTCCATTGCCAAGAAATATACCAATCGGGGCCTGCAGTTCCTGGACCTGATCCAGGAGGGCAATATCGGCCTGATGAAGGCCGTCGACAAGTTCGAGTACCGTCGGGGCTACAAGTTCTCGACCTACGCCACCTGGTGGATTCGTCAGGCCATCACCCGCTCTATCGCGGACCAGGCCCGCACCATCCGTATTCCGGTGCACATGATCGAGACCATCAACAAGCTCAACCGGATCTCCCGCCAGATGCTGCAGGAAATGGGCCGCGAGCCCACGCCGGAAGAACTGGGCGAGCGCATGGAGATGCCTGAGGACAAGATCCGCAAGGTACTGAAGATCGCCAAAGAGCCGATCTCCATGGAAACCCCGATCGGCGACGACGAAGACAGCCATCTGGGCGACTTCATCGAAGATATCCAGGCCCTCTCCCCGGTGGACTCCGCCACCGCCGAAGGCCTGCGCGAAGCCACCCGCTCGGTACTGGCCGGCCTCACCGCCCGCGAGTCCAAGGTGCTGCGGATGCGCTTTGGTATCGAGATGAATACCGACCACACCCTGGAAGAAGTCGGCAAGCAGTTCGACGTAACCCGTGAGCGGATCCGTCAAATCGAAGCCAAGGCCCTGCGCAAACTGCGTCACCCCTCGCGCTCCGATCACCTGCGCGGCTTTATCGACGACCAGGGCAACCAGGGATAATTTCCCAAACAGTAGCGGGCGCCACACCTCACCGGTATAATGGCGCCCGCTTTGTTTCCCCCTCCGGAAACACCTTTCAAAACAGCGTTCGCTGAACGGGCCTATAGCTCAGTTGGTT
>NZ_DDOI01000004.1:0-275 GCF_002341575.1 Marinobacter sp. UBA2498
TGTCGGTCAGGTCATCGACGATGGTTGCGGTCATCATCGATTCCAGCAGCCCCACAACAGCCAGCCCCACGGAGTACGGCAGGATGATCATCAGGGTTTCCAGGTTCAGGGGCACATCCGGCCACAGGAAGATCGGCAGAGTATCGGGCAATTCGCCCATATCACCGACCGTGCGGATGTCGAGGTTCAGGTACATGGCAACGCCGGTCAGAACCACAATGCACACCAGAGGTGAAGGCAGGATCTTGCCGATCCGGGGCAGCAGCGGGAACAGG
>NZ_DDOI01000004.1:459-735 GCF_002341575.1 Marinobacter sp. UBA2498
CCGAGCGCGAGACGAACCGCATCAGGCCGCCGAGCTTAAGGTAGCCAGCGGCAATCTGAAGAACACCGGTCAGCAGCGTCGCAGCAAGGAGATACTCGAGACCATGCTCTTTAACCAGTGTCACCATCAACAGGGCCATGGCGCCAGTGGCTGCCGAAATCATGCCGGGACGGCCACCCACGAAGGCAATGATCACCGCAATACAAAAAGAGGCGTAAAGACCCACTTTGGGATCGACACCGGCAATGATCGAGAAGGCAATGGCCTCCGGGATCA
>NZ_DDOI01000004.1:852-7773 GCF_002341575.1 Marinobacter sp. UBA2498
AGGCAATGGCCTCCGGGATCAGTGCCAGCGCCACGACGATACCGGCGAGCACATCGCCACGAATGTTCGAAAGCCAGTTGGCTTTTAGGGAATTCACCATAATGTCGGGTTTCCGGATTGCTGTGGAGATAAAAAAACTGAGATAAAACCGTCGATTGCACCCAACCTATCTCACGTTGGCTACAGGGATATGTCTCAGGGGATTAAACCAGAGGAAGAGGAAGCTGAGCGCTAGGGCGGAAGGATCGTCACGGTTTCAGTTTGCTGCACGGTTGATGAAAATCAGGTAACTGCGAATTTCAGGGTCGCGAAGCTTACCAGACCCCTAACGGGAAAGTAAGGCGGTTACGGGAATCTTCTTAGAGGTGTAACGACCGGTTGCACCTGCTGCTATCATCAACATATTCAATTATTAACAGGAGCCTACGCCCTCCCATGGATGATCTTGCTTCCCAGTTTCTGGCCGGAAACCAGACCACTCTCGACCTCGCCGTTGCGCTTTTGCTTGGCGCCATCATTGGCCTGGAGCGGGGATGGGATGCCCGGGAACAGAAATCCGGCGAGCGAATTGCCGGCATCCGCACCTTTGCCCTGGTAGGCCTGCTTGGCGGTATTTCCGCGGTATTGGCACAGGAAATCACGGAATGGGCGTTTCCCGTGCTTCTGGTCAGTGTCGTGGCCATGGCCATCGTGGCCTACAGCGAGCGCCTTGAGCATATCCGTAATTTCAGCATCACCGGTATGGTTGGCATGGTGCTGACCTTCTGCTTCGGTGCGGTGGCGGTGGCAGTGGACCCGGTCATCGCCACGGCCGCAGCGGTGGTAACCGCAATCATTCTGGACAACAAGGAAGAAATCCACGGTTGGGTCAACAAGCTGAAGGAACATGAACTGGATGCCGCTCTCAAGCTGCTGCTGATTTCCGTGGTCATGCTGCCGTTGCTGCCAAACGAAAAGATGGGGCCTGGCGGGGTTCTGAATCCCCGGGAAATCTGGTGGATGGTGGTGATGATCGCCTCCATTTCCTTTGTCGGCTATTTCGCCATAAGGGTCGCCGGTACCCGCAAAGGCATCCTGTTTACCAGCCTATTCGCCGGGTTGAGCTCGTCCACTGCCCTCACGCTGCACTTCGCCCGCCAGGCCTCGAAAACTCCGCAGCTCAACGCCCAGTTCGCCACCGGTATCCTGATTGCCTGCGGCACCATGTTCCCCCGTATCCTGGTTTATTGCCTGGTGATCAATCCCGATCTGTTGCCCAGTCTGATCTGGCCCGTGCTGGTGATGACCGCCCTGCTCTACGGGCCCGCGCTCTTTATCTGGCGGAAAAATGACCGAGAGCTTCAGGTAAGCCAACCAACCCTTAACCAGAACCCGCTGGATTTGACCTCTGCCCTGGTTTTTGGCGCGTTGCTCACAGCCATCCTGCTTATGGGCGAGTTCCTCGGCAACTGGCTAGGTGATGCGGGCATCTATTTCCTGGCAGCCACCTCCGGCATCGCGGATGTGGACGCAATTACCCTCTCCCTGACCCGCATGTCCAACAACAGCCTGGCCATGGGAACAGCAGTCATAGGCATTGTGATCGCCGCTGCCACCAACAACCTCGTGAAATCGGCGCTGGCCGGGTTTGTCGGCAATCGCCAGATCGGGCTGCTGGTCGGGGGGCCGATGGTGCTCTCTCTGGCAGCCGGGCTTCTGGTCGCCTGGCTGCAGTAATCCCTTACCTGGCCCGACGGAACGTCAGATTGTAACGATACCCGCCCGTTAGCGGGTGCTCCCCGGCTTTGAGGGTCAGCACGCCGTGATAACGCATCCGGGCCGGGCCGCCCCAGACCACAACGTCACCATGGGCAAGTGGCACGCGGATGGGGCGTTCGCTGCGTTTGAGACCACCAAACTGGAACACCATCGGCAGGCCCAGAGAAACCGACACGATGGGCTGCGTGAAGTCCTGCTCGTCCTTGTCCTGATGCAGCCCCATTCTTGCCCCGGGCTGGTATCGATTGATCAGACAGGCGTCCGGTTCAAATCCCTCAAAACCAGCGGTTTCGGCGGCGCTTCTGGCCAGTTCCCGGAAAGCCGCAGGCATGGCGGGCCAAGGCCGGCCGGATTCCGGATCCTCCGCCTGATACCGGTAACCCCTGCTATCGGTAACCCAGCCAAGATCCCCGCAGCAGCTCATGGCCGCAGACATGGCATGGCCACCAGGGGTCTTCATGTGTCTGAACGGCGCTTCTGAGGTAACCGTTTCAATGCTGGCCATGAGTGATTCGGCGTTCGGGAGCGCGAACTGCCGCAGCACCACCGCGCCATCCATCAGAGGCTCGACTGTCTGTTCCGGTGGCAGGTTAGAAAACAGGTCTTGGGTCATGACTACTGCCCCCTCATAAATGATTTAATCTAATAGCTTACGTGGCTTTTTCACAGGTCGATGAAAGCCTGTTCATGAAGCCGGGCTGAAAAACACGTATATTCTATGGGCTGATTCATTCCTGTTAAGGACTTATTAATGCTGTTTGCAATCATAATTGGCGGTCTGATTGGCTACGCCTTTGGCAAATTCCCGGGCTTTCTCATAGGTGCGGCGATTGGCGCCTTTCTCTTGAACCTTCTCAAGCGCCGCCTGATTGGCAAGCTCCAGAGCATTCAGTCCGGTTTTATTGAATCGGTTTTTGCTGTGATGGGTGCCCTCTGCAAGGCAGATGGCGTGGTATCCAGGGATGAAATTCAGATGGCCGAAGCCATGTTCGTTCGCTTCCGCCTGAATGAAGAACAGAAAGCCAAGGCAAAAACCGCCTTCAACCGTGGTAAAGAGCCGGATTTCGACCTGGATGCCGAGCTTAACCAGTTCCTCCAGGCCAGCGGACGCCAACCCGCGTTTCTCCAGATGTTCCTGCAGGTTCAGGTATCGGCCGTGGCTGCAGACGGCAAGGTGCACCCGGCCGAACACGAAATGCTGGTAAAAATCGCCCGTGGGCTGGGGCTACCGGAGAGCCAGGTGGACCAGCTGGAAGCCATGCTCCGAGGAGCCCACACCAACCGGGCCGGTGCGGGCCAGCCCTCCTCCGCTGATCAGATCAGCGATGCCTACAAGGTTCTTGGGGTATCGCCTTCCGCCAGTGATGATGAACTCAAGAAGGCCTACCGTAAGCTGATGAGCGAGAACCACCCGGATAAACTTGCCGGCCGGGGATTGCCCGAGAGCATGCGGGAGATGGCAGAGGAACGCACCCGCGAAATCAGTCATGCCTACGATGTGATCAAGGAAGCCCGGAAAAAATCTGCGTAAAGCCCTCTGCCGTCAGCGGGTCAGAACCAGCGCGGTACCCGCACGCGATAACGCTCGTAGTCCTCGCCAAATTTTTCCGCCAGCGCCTTCTCCTCCTCCCGGGCCTGGCGGGTGATCACCAGTACACCGGCCACCAGGCATACCAGGGAAAACACACTGGGCAAGGCCAGGAAAAAACCGAGTTGCCCAGCCATCACAGCCAGGAACAGGGGATTACGGGAGCGGCCAAATGGCCCGCCTGTGAGCAGTTTGCGCTTATCCTTCCGAGGATCGATACCAGAGCGCCAGTCCTCATGCATGTAGGCCTGCAGATAGTTCACCGAAGTAAATGAGCCAATCAGGAGGAGCATACCAACCAACAAAATCGGCCATACATAGAGCGGGCCGAACACGCCCAGCCAGGGGTCGATATCCGCAAAAATCCGCACCACGCAGACGCCGAGAATGAACGCCCGAAACACATTGAAGGTTTGCCGGTGCCACCAGGGCGCACTCCCTCGCTCACCATAGTTAATGTGCGAAAAGCGCATTCTCTGATACAGCCCGAGGCTTCGGCCAGCAAACTGCAGACCGATCATCAGAAAGAAAATGCCGAGAAAGTGGCGTACGAGGGGTTCAATAAATTCCATCAGGATCGCTTACAACGTTTTCAGGCGGACAGCTTATTATCTGAAGAGGTCTGTGAAAAGGCCCTGTGCTGGCTGCCGACCACTCACCCTACCTAAAATGACATGTCATCACGTTTTCAAATGCAGTAGAGTCGTGGAATCACTTTCAAGGAGAGTCTGGCCGTGAGCGCCCCGCAGTCCTGACACAGTTTCAGCAACGACGCGATAGGTTGCGATGACGCCACTGCCCTTGCCGAGAAGGTCCGCCGCCGGGAAATATCGATCACCGAACTCACGCAAGCCGCTATCGCTCGCGCACAGGCGGTCGAACCGCTAATTCATGGTCTGGCCGCGGCGAATTACGACCAGGTGATATGGACTGCTTCACAGCTTGATGCCACCGACCAGACCGGTTCCTTTCCCCTGTTCCGCGGTGTTCCAACACTGATCAAAGACAACACCAACGTGTCGGGCATGACCACACGGCACGGCTCCCTGGCCTTGCCCAGCGTTCCTGCATCCGATACCAGTCCATTTGCCCGCCAGTTGCTTGCCCAGGGTTTTCTGTGCCTGGGTAAAAGCACCCTGCCGGAATTCGGATTCAACGCCACAACCGAGCCCGCACACGCGCCGGCAACCTGTAACCCGTGGAACCTGGCCTATTCCTCCGGCGCCTCCTCAGGCGGTTCAGCGGCCCTGGTGGCGGCCGGCGTGGTACCCATTGCCCACGCGAATGACGGCGGAGGCTCCATACGGATTCCGGCCGCCTGCTGCGGCCTGGTCGGCCTTAAGCCCACACGAGGACGATTGATAGACAACGAAGCGGCGGCCTCCCTGCCGATCAACATTATCAGCGAGGGCGTAGTGACGCGCTCGGTACGGGATACCGCTAATTTTTTCGAGCAGGCCGAGACCTATTTCCGCAATCCCGGCCTGCCGCCCATTGGAAGAATGGAGGGCCCCTCCGGTCGTCCTTTGAGAATCGGACTGGTGCTGGATTCCATCAACGGTCACAAAACCGATGACATCACCCGACGGACTGTCGAAGAAACGGCGCTCAGGCTGGAAAAAATGGGCCACCGCATTGAGCCAGTGCCCGTTCCGGTGCACAGCACCTTCCCTGATGACTTTGCCCTGTACTGGGCACTGCTTGCCTTCGGCATCAGGGCCAACGGCAGGAAACTGCTTCACCCGGCCTTCGACAAACACAAAACAGACGGCCTGACCAACGGCCTCGACAGGATGTTCCGGCGACAGTTCTGGCGCCTGCCAACCGCACTCTGGCGGCTCAAGCGTTCCTGGCACGACTATGCACATGCCATGGCCGGATTTGATGCCGTGCTCACACCGGTACTTGGCCACACCACGCCCGCCCTTGGCCACCTGAGCCCCGATGTGCCTTTTGACACCCTGTTCGAACGGCTGCGCGAGTATGTGAGCTTCACCCCTCTGGCAAACGCCACGGGCGCACCGGCAATCTCATTGCCCATGGGCCACACGCCCGATCAACTGCCCGTGTCCGTTCAGTTTATGGGGCGGCACGGAGGCGAACGCACGTTGCTGGATATCGCCTTTACTCTGGAAGCCAACCATCCCTGGCCGCTGCTTTGCGATTTCAGCCGGAACAATCCTGGCAGGGGGGAACAAAACGCCAGGGACTCACTGGCCAATCCCGCTTGAAGTTGGACACTTATAAAAACAGCTGCCATATTCTTTAAAGAACTTAGACGTAACCTGATCAAGTATCCAAACCGAGAGCCAAGGCCGTTCGTAATTCTAAGAAGGACAATTTATTGAGCCCGGCCATGCGTGACAGTGAAGTCCTCGTGACCCACCACAAGGCACTGATGGAGCTGAGCCACAATACCAGCTTTATCGAGATGCCCCGCCCCCGGAAGCTGGCAGCCCTCATGGAGCTGTGCACCCGGCTGTTGGGCGTGAAACGGGCAAGTGTCTGGCTTTTCCCTCCAGAACGGGACCGGATCACCTGTGAGTGGCTTCACGACACAGAGCTGCCCGGCCGCAATAGCTGCATCGCGCAGAATGGCTCAGAGTTCAACCTGTTTCGCTCAGACCACCCCGACTACTTCCGCGCCATCACCGAAGAACGAGTCATTGCCGTGGAAGACGCCCGCAATGATATCCGTACCCGTTCCTTCGACCGCGATTATCTGTCCGTGCAAAACATTCATTCCATGTTAGACGCGCCGATTTTCGACGGCGAACAACTCAGCGGGGTTGTCTGCCTGGAGTCAAGTGTGCGCCGTGACTGGTCGGTCCCGGACATTTCGCTGTCAGCTGCCATTGCAGACACCATAAGCCTGATGAACACTCACGAGGCATGGCTGAGATCCAAGCGGGCGCTGGAATACGTCAGTCGCTACGACTCCCTCACCGGACTCGCCAACATTGATTCACTGCGTGACCGGCTGAACCACCTGGTGCGCAAGATCAAAGGCCGGGGTACCGGCAGTCTTGCACTGCTCTGGATTGACGTTGACCGCCTGAAAACCATCAACGATGGCCTTGGCCCTCAGGCGGGGGATCAGGTCATCGCCGATATCGGACAGCGCCTGAAAGAAATCCAGTTGGCGGGCAAGGACTTTCTGGCGCGCATTGGAGGGGATGAATTTGCCCTGGTTATTCGCAACTACACCCAGCCGAGCTTTCTGGACGAGGTGATCCGCGAGATCCACAGCCGTATTCGCCAGTCTATCCGGGTGTCCGATCAGGATCTGAATGTCAGTGCCAGTGTGGGCATCTGTCACTTCCCGGGCGATTGCCACGAGTCAGAAGAACTGCTCAGAGGTGCAGAGGCTGCGATGTACCACGCGAAGCGGCAGGGCGGGGACCGTTCGACCTTGTTCGATTCGGAAATCCAGATGACAGCCCGCTCCCGGTTTGCGCTCGAGAGCGAGCTGCGGGAAACACTCAGAACCAGCGGCCTCGATGTCTTCTACCAGCCAATCATGGACCGCACGGGAACACAGCTGGAAAGCGCCGAGGCCCTGGTTCGCTGGCAGC
>NZ_DDOI01000004.1:7847-10829 GCF_002341575.1 Marinobacter sp. UBA2498
CCTGGTTCGCTGGCAGCACCCGCAACGTGGCTGGCTGTCACCGATTGAATTTCTGGACGTGGCGCGCAGCGCCGGCCTGATGTATGAGCTGGGCGCCTGTGTGCTGAAAAACGTCTGCGCCCACTGGCGTGAGGCAAAAGACCGGAATACGCCATTACCAACGATATCCGTCAACCTGTCGGCAGAGCAGATATTGGTCCCAGAGTTGCCAGAGCTGGTAAAAGAGATCTGCGGTAACCAGGGCATGCCGGTCAGTGCCCTGCAGTTTGAGGTGACCGAAGACTCCATCCAGGGTGATTTCAGTGTCATCGGTCGGGTTCTGGAACAGCTGGTACACGCCGGCGCCGAGCTCGCTATCGACGACTTTGGCACCGGGTACTCATCGCTGTCCCGGCTCAAAAGCCTGCCCTTCTCCCGAATCAAGATCGACCGCTCGTTCATCAACAACCTCCCGGATGACGAAAACGATTGCGCTATCACCCTGTCGATCATTGGCCTGGCCAGGGGGCTTGGCCTTTCTGTCGTTGCAGAAGGTGTGGAGAGCGAAGCCCATGAAAGCTGGCTGTTCGAGAAAGGCTGCGACTACCTTCAGGGCTACCGTTACAGTATACCGCTTCCCTACCCAGAGTTTATCAAGCGCTACTTTTCCGAGTGATCCCGTACGTCAAATCCCGGGAAATAGCGATAACACCTCCAGAAAGCTCGCCTCAGGCGCGGCGCTAATGGTCAGTGGTTTACCCGAAACCGGGTGTCGGAATGCCATCCGGGTTGCGGCCAGCATCAACCGCCCCTGGCCGAATCGCTCTGCAAAATAGCGATTGTGGCGGCCCCGGCCGTGATTGGCATCGCCAATGATCGGGTGATTGATGTGTTTCATGTGCCTGCGCAACTGGTGCTTTCGGCCGGTTTTCGGGTTCAGTTCAACAACGGCGTAGCGACTGCTCGGGTATTTCTCGATCTCGACCGGTATCTCCGTCGTCGCCAGCGTGCGGTAATAAGTGAGAGCGTCCCGCACTGGCTGCTCTTCCCCTTTCAGCCGTCGATCCTCCGATTCCTCTCGCAAGGGATGATCAATCTCCCCGTGTTCCGGCGGCCAGCCACGCACCATCGCCAGATAGGTTTTCGCCACTTCACCGGCCATCATCGCCAGGCCGAGTGAGCGGGCCGTATCGCTGTCCCTAGCAAACAACAGAATGCCAGAGGTTGGACGGTCCAGACGGTGCACCGGGTAAACATGCTGCCCATCATTCAGCGCCCGGGCATACTGCAGCGCAAACTCGGTTTCATGTTTGTCGATGGGGCTCCGGTGCACCAGCAGCCCGGCTGGCTTGTGGACGATGAGAAGGTAATCGTCCCGGTAAAGAACACTCAGTGGATTCTGCATGGGCATCAAGCGTTTCTGAACCTCGCGGTCAGCCTACCGAAAGCCTGACCGGCCCGGTTACCCAGCACCAGCAATGCAGGTGTGAGCAAAAGCGTCAGCACCGTAGCAAACGCCAATCCTCCCGCGATGGCACTGGACAGCTGGGTCCACCACTGGGTTGATGGCGCACCAAGGCCCAGGGAGGGCGTCAGCAGGTCCACATTGACGCCGAGGACCATGGGCATCAACCCCAGCACAGTGGTGATGGCCGTCAGCAGCACCGGCCTCAGGCGAAGGCAACCGGTTTCCAGGGCGGCCTCGTAGGCCTCAACCCCGTCCTTGCGCATCTGGTTGTAGGTATCGATCAGAATGATGTTGTTGTTTACCACGATGCCTGCCAGGGCAATCGTACCCATTCCCACCATCACAATGCCGAACGACTGACCGTTTACCAGAAGCCCGAGCAGCACCCCGGCGGTGGAGAGCACAATCGCCGAGAGAATCAGGAAGGTCTGGTACAACGAATTGAACTGGGTCACCAGTATCAACAGCATGAGGCCGATGGCTACCAGGAAGGCCGTCGCAAGGAAGTTTGATGCCTGCTGCTGATCCTCGTTCTCGCCGGCAAACTTCACCGAAATTCCCTCTGGCGGTTCCGGCATCTCGGCCTGCAGGGCCCGCAGCAGCTCATCCACGCGGCGCCCCTGTGCCAGATCGGATTTGATGGTTACCGTGCGCTGGCCATCCACCCGGACAATACTGTTGGTTTTGTCGCCGGGGCGAAGATCGACGAATTCAGAGAGCGGCACCTGGCCCCGGGAGGTATGAATGGTCTGGCGCTGCAGATGATCCAGTTCCCGCCAGTTATTCGGAACTCGCACCACGATGTCCACTTCATCCCGCACGTCTTCAGGGCGATAGGTGGCCAGTTTCAACCCGTTGGTCACCAAGCGCACGGCACTGCCGATACCCAGCACATCGGTACCGAAGCGAGCGGCGGCTTCCCGGTCAACCTGCAGCCGCCACTCAATCCCCGGAAGGCTGCGGTCGTCTTCGATGTCCACGAAACCACCGAGCTCACGCATGCGGTCTTTGATTTCGTCCACGTAGCCATTGAGACTGTTTGCTTCGCGGCTGCTCACCTGTAGCTCTATCGGTTTGCCTTCGGCAGGCCCACCTTCCTGTTTGCGGAATTCCAGCTCAACGCCCGCTATATCAGAGGTCATGTCGCGGAAGTCCTCGAGAATCGCGCTGGCCGGTCGCCGGGTGAACCAGTCGGTAAACTGGAATTGCAGAACGCCTATGACATCTGGCGCCAGTTGCGAGCTGGTCTGTACCATTGAGCGGGCGTACAGGGCCTTCACCTCGGGCATGCCACGCAACCGCTGCTCCACTTCACGCACAATGGCATCCCGCTCCCACACTGAAAGATCACCCCTCGCCCTCACCTGAACCTGGGCGGAATCCGGCTCCACACTGGGGAAGAACTCAACCCCATGGTTGAAGCGGGCGTACGCGGCGTAGATCACGGCGATCACGCAGAGCACACCAATCAACGTCAGCCCCGGTGAACGAAGTAGCAGCCCCAGTACCCGTCGATAACCCTCCATCAGGCGCCT
>NZ_DDOI01000004.1:10888-14541 GCF_002341575.1 Marinobacter sp. UBA2498
CCATCAGGCGCCCCGAAGAATGCCCCTGCCGCGCCCGGCGCCCCCCACTGGTGCTGCCCAGCACGGGCAGGAACACCAGCGCCATGGCCAGGGAAGCAATCAGACAGATAATCACCGTCAGCGGCAGGAACTTCATGAACTCCCCGACAACGCCGGGCCAGAACAACAACGGCACAAACACCGCCAGCGTGGTTGCGGTCGACGCAATAATGGGCCAGGCCATGCGACTGGCCGCCTCGGCCCAGGCGTGCTTTACCGTCTGCCCCTCCGACAGGTTCCGGTCCGCCAGCTCCGACACAACAATGGCGCCATCCACCAGCATGCCGGCCACCAGGATCAGACTGAACAGCACCACGATGTTGAGCGTGAGCCCCATGCTCCAGATCACCAGGATGCCGGTGAGGAAGGCACCAGGAATCGTCAGCCCCACCATAACCGCCGAACGCGGCCCCATGGCGGCAATCACCACAATCAGAACCAGCACGATGGCGGTGAGCACGTTATTCAGCAGGTCACTGAGAATATCCCGGACTTCCTCGGACTGGTCCATGATGTAGCGGATTTCCAGAGAGTCCGGCAGCTCCGGTCTGGCCTGATCAATCAACTCACGAACCTGGGCAATGGTCTCGATAATGTTGGCACCCGAGCGCTTGGAGACTTCCAGCACCAGCGCCGGCTCCCCATTGATACGAGCGAAACCGGTGGGGTCCTTGAAGGTACGCTGGAGCATGGCCACATCGCCGAAGGTGACCACTGTGTCACCGTCCACCTTGATCGGCATGGACATCACATCCTCGATGGTTTCGATCACCCCGGGCACTTTCAGGGCCATGCGGCCATTGCCGGTATCCAGCGAGCCGGCCGCCACCAGCTGATTGTTGCGGGTTACCAGCGAAGCCAGCTGATCAAAATCAACGCCATAGCTCTCCAGCACCTGGGGATCGACCACGATTTCCAGCAGATCCTCCCGATCGCCACCAATCTCCACTTCCAGAACTTCCGGGATAGACTCGATGGCATCCTGGAACCGCCGGGCGATGGTTATCAGCTCCCGCTCCGACAAGGGGCCAGACAGACCCACGGACAGCACCGGGAACAGGGACACGTTGATCTCGTTTACCCTGGGTTCATCCGCTTCCTGGGGCAGCTTGGTACGTGCTGTATCCACTTTCTCCCGCACGTCCTGAAGCGCCTTGTCCGGATCAAACCCGGCATCGAACTCCAGCATCACCGAGGCATGACCTTCCGAGGCGGTACCACGCATTTCCTTGATGCCTTCAAGCGAACGCAGCTCCTGCTCCATGGGCCGCACCAGCAGACGCTCGGCGTCCTCCGGGCTGATGCCATCCAGGGTCATGGAGACATAGATCATGGGGATGGTGACGTCGGGGTTGGCTTCCTTCGGGATGGTCTGAAACGCGGCAATACCCCCGAGCAGGAGGAACAGAAGCGTCAGCAAGGTGGTCCGGCTGCGATCAATGGCTGCGAAGATCAGTGCGCGCATGCGGTCTAGCCCCTGTCTTCAGCGGCGTCGACCGGCACAACCTGTTCCCCGGTGCTGACGAAACCACCGCCGCGGGTAATCAGGCGGATCTCATCCGGCAAGCCGGTCACCCAGGCACCCTCGGTGGATACACTCAACAACTTCACTTCACCGAACTCGACACGGTTCTCACCGTTCACGTATTTCACACCGGGGCGACCGTCATCACCGAGGGACAAATAAGCGGGTGAGATAAACATCGCCTTTACCTCCGGCAATGCCACCCGCAGGCTGGCGCTGCCACCGGCCACCCGTTTGCGATCCGGATTCTCCACCGCGATCTCCACGGCAAAACTCCGGGTTTCGGGCGAGGCAGCGCTGGCCACAAAGGTCACCACGCCAGAAAGACGGCTGCCATCCAGCAAATCCACGCGAACAGACTGACCGGGCGCCACATTGCCCACCGATTGCTGGGGGATCTGCGCGGTAGCCTTCAGGCGATCCACCCTCACCAATTGAAACAGGGGGGAACCCACCTGCACCAGATCGCCGATATCCACCGATTTGCTGTTGATAATGCCGTCAAAAGGCGCCTCGGGAGTGAGGTGGCTGATGGCCTGTCGGGCACCGGTCAGCTCCGCTTCAGCGGCAGCAAGTTCGCTTTCCAGGCTCAAAATCTGGGATTCCGAGGCAAGGTTATTGGCGCGGAGCCGGCGGGCCGCCACCAGGTCCGCTTCCAGTTTCCGAACCTGGGACTGCCAGCGCAACACCGCGGCACTCCGCCCTTCATCAGCTATCGTAAGCAGCTTCTGACCCTGCTGGACCTGCTCACCCAGACTCACAGCCAGAGACTCCACGCGGCCGGGCACCTGGGCACTCAGCATCACCGAACTCCAGGGCTCCAACTGGCCCTGCAGCATCAGGCCCGGCTCATGCAGCCGGGCCGTCAGGGTTTCCACCTGCACCGTTGTAGGCTGGCCATCGCCGCTGTCCTGACGTTCCGGAGCCTCGTCACTGGCCACCTTCACCTCGCCAGTCGCCATCCAGATCACCATTGCGATCACGATCAGAAGTGACAGCCCAAGAGAACCCCATTTTGCTTTCGTCATTGAATGCTCACTGTTACTGAATCGGAGGTTGGCAGAAAAAACCGGCAATTAACGGTTGCATCCGGCTAAAAACGTGGGGTAGATTCTACACAGAATCTTTTTACGAATTCAGAGCAGACTGTCGATTTTATGAATCTCAACGCAGTGATTGTCCTTGTGAAGCTTGTCCTGGTGGTCGTGGTACCGTCCGGGGGCTTCTGCGTGGACAAGCGGGTGAGATAGCGACAAACCTGACAAGACACCAGAAACCCCCGGCACCGAAAGGTCCCGGGGGTTTCTTTTTTTACGGCAAAAGAAAAGGGAAAGACGACCATGAACGGCGCACAGCACATTCTTGACGCGTTCCACCGCCACAACATCAGCACGGTTTTCGGGTATCCGGGTGGCTGCATCATGCCGCTATACGACGCGCTGGTGGACGATGTGGGCGTGGAGCACGTGCTGTGCCGCCATGAACAGGGCTGCGCCCTGGCGGCAGACGGCTACGCCCGGGCCAGTGGCAAGCTGGGCGTCTGCATTGCCACGTCGGGCCCCGGCGCCACCAACCTGATCACCGGCGTTGCCAACGCGCACCGGGATTCCATTCCCATGCTGGTGATCACCGGCCAGGTTCCCTCGGGCCTGATCGGCACCGACGCCTTCCAGGAAACCGACGTACTGGGCATGACCCTGGGCATCGTTAAACACAGTTACCTGATTGACGATGCAGACAGCCTGCCGACCATCATGGAAGAGGCGATCGAACTGGCTCAGAGCGGTCGCCCCGGGCCGGTCTGGATTGATATTCCCAAGGACCTGTTGCTGAGCGAAGCGGCCTATGCGCCCTTCCCCCAGCCTGAAGCCCGTGAAACAGCTTCAACCGACCTGACGGACGCCCTGGCAATGCTGCGCGCAGCCCGCAAGCCCCTGCTCTACAGTGGCGGTGGCATCAGCCTGGCCCACGCCGAGGACAGCTTCCGGGCCTTTGCCGAATCCTCCGCCCTGCCCGCGGTTGTAACTCTGAAAGGCATCGGCAACCCCGGGAAACACAATCCCTACAACCTCGGCATGCTGGGCATGCA
>NZ_DDOI01000004.1:14660-15049 GCF_002341575.1 Marinobacter sp. UBA2498
ATCGCGCCACCGGCAAACTGGATGGCTTTGCGCCCAACGCCAGGATGATTCACATCGATGCCGACGCAGCCGAAATCAACAAACTGCGCGACGCCGACCTGGCCATCCGCGGCGACCTGAACGAGATACTGAAATCACTGGCGGACGCATTGCAGGCCGAGCCACTGGCCATCAATGAATGGCAGAAACAGTGCCGCACCTGGCACACCACCGGCGGCTTCCATGCGGCCGACAACGATGACCCGATGGCCCCGATCACCGGCCCGGCCTTCATCCGCCAGCTCTCCCGGATTGCCCCGGACGACACCGTCATCGCCTGTGACGTTGGCCAGCACCAGATGTGGGTGGCCCAGCATTACGACTTCTATCACCCGCGCCATCACCTGACC
>NZ_DDOI01000004.1:15240-15518 GCF_002341575.1 Marinobacter sp. UBA2498
CAGGAACTGGCCACCATCCGCCGCTACAACCTGCCGGTAAAGCTGATCGTCATGGACAACCAGTGCCTGGGCATGGTCCGCCAGCAGCAGGAACTGTTCTACAACAACCGCGAAAGCCAGATAAACCTGGACGACAACCCCGACTTCGTCGCCATGGCCCGGGCCTTCGACATTCCGGCCCTGCACATCGAACGCACCGACCAGATCCGCCGCGGCATCGAAACCATCCTGGCCTACAACGGCCCGATGCTGCTGCACGTTGCCATCAGCCGTGAAGA
>NZ_DDOI01000145.1:0-2736 GCF_002341575.1 Marinobacter sp. UBA2498
TTTCATCGGTATATAATCTCCTCCCACTTCCTTTGGGTTTTTTTCCTGTTCCTACTTTAGGGTCTTTTTTTTTCTTTGCCATTACTTATAACCACCACCTTTAGCTTTGTATTCTTTTGCTAAAAGCTGGGCTTTTCGAGCTGACCACTGACCGGGTTTACCACCTTTAGAACCGGCTTTAATCCTCTCGAATAGCCTCTTACGCATACTCGGCTTGGTGTAATTACCAGCTTCGTTGACTCGAGACTTACTCTTTCGTTTTGTTTTTGTTTTCGCTTTTCTTGGCATTTTTAAATATCCTATCAAAATTATCTCTATACTCTTTAGTATAAACTCCGGGTCTGGCTTTAGAACCTTTACCGGCTATTGTACCTGTTTTAAATTTTATTGGTTGTTCTTCGCTATTTATTTGAGGCATTATTTTCTTTTTAGTGTCCAAGCCTCATTTCTAAACTTAGTTTTCTTTTTATCTGGAACATAGCGACCTTTTGAATCTCTATTTCTAACCCAGATAAAACCCAACCATTGTAATATTTTATCTAACATAGTATTTACCATTTAACTTTATCTGCCCACCATGCTGCTGACATCTTGCCTCTGGCAATATTTTTAGCATGTCGAGCTTTAAAAGATTTTCTTTTTGCTTTCATACGAGCTGACTCACCTGCTTTAGGTTTACCTGCTGTGCCTTTTAGAGTACCAACCTTTTTACCTTGTTGTCCAAATCTGATAAGTTTTATCTTATGACCTTCTTGAGCTAATACCATGTGCGACTTAGTAGGATGTTTAGGAGTTCGTTTAGCTTTATTAACTCCTTTTAATCCATATTTTTTTAGCATTGCTGCTTTTCTATCGGCATGTGGCATTAGTGTATAACTTTTTTAGGTTCCTCTTCCTCTGTTCGTAATTCGTGTAATTCACCAACCAAAATTAATTCATACTCATAAGCAATCTTTTCAGCTTCTGCTAACGATTCTGCTCTTATATATGGACCAATAAACTTTTTATTGTCTAGTGGGTCTGTTATTTCAGTCAGGAATATCCTCATTATTTAAATCCTCATAGTTAACTTCTACTACTTCTTGTTTTTCAGGCAGAATAAAAATACCCCCTGATGAAGTATGATTAACATTAAGTCGTTCTGTTTTAGTAACACCGACTCTATCTAATATATTCTGAGCTGCTTGTAGTTTATTATTAGCTTGTGGCACCGGTCTATTCGATTCCATAACTTCAATCAACTTAAAAGCTGCTCTAGGTGCAGACCTTGCAAGTACCTCCGAGGCTAAATCTATCACTTCATCTTTAAGACTTTTTAATACTTGTTGATGATTGCCTGAGTAACCTGCTAATTCGGCTGCTAGTTTAGGGTCGCCTTGTGTTTCCACAAGACAATCTAAGAACTTTTGTTGTTTCTCAGTAAGAGTTTTCTTACGAGGTTCTAAATAACTCATAAACATATTATACATTTTATTTACCAGTTTGTCAATAGTATTTAGTAAATTGTGTAAAGTTTGCCAAACCCCTTGACAAATAACAAATAAAAGTGTATAATAAAACTGTAAGTTTGGCAGGGTTGCATATACACCTAATATACAACCGAGTCAAACAAGTCTTATATATCCCCTTGCAAAATCTGGTAAAAAACTATATCAAAACTAGGGCGATTTAACATCTGGTTAACACTATAAATCTTTGTGAAATGTATGTTCATTATATATATATAGGGGTACCCCCCCTGCCACCCTGCCCACCCCCTAAACATATTTTACAAAGGTTGTCAATACTGTTTATTTATACAGTATTATTGGTAGCGTGGATCACAGATGTCAAATGATTACATGGAAAGCCAGTTTGTAGTGGGCTAACCTGTTGTTTTATAAATTTATGGGCACTGCGTACTGTGATCCAGAAGCCGCAATAACGAAGCGGTCAAATTTCTGCAATCATGAAGCGCTCTGTCTAATTGCTGTTAGGGCTAGAGCGGCAGGGTTCGCGCGGCCGCTTCTGCAGCTTGCTTACTCATCCCAATTGCCAACAATGCCTCCCGGAGCATGCTTTTTTTCTGCCGATTTGGCGAGTTTGTCATGACCCAATAGTCAGTGCCTGGAATTTGTTTCGGCTGGGTACTGTTTCCTGACTGCTCAATCTCCCCTCGGCTGCGTGCAAAATAAATTCGCTCCCGTCCTTGGATTGTCAGTATGTGATCAAAGGTATTCGGCTTCAGCTTGTATGCTTCACCTAAAATGAAGAGAAACTGATCTACGGCGGTTTTAAACCTCAAGCCAGGGTGCTCAAGGGTTTGAGCAAGCTCGTGCGGCTGGGTTTCTGTCGTGGCTTGTCCCTGATCGGAAAGGCCAAAGATACGTCGGAGTATGCTGTTTGCAGATTCCCCAATTTCCAAGGTTTGGCTGGCGATATAGGCGTACAGGTCATCATCAATTTCTATGGTGCGCATGGCTTTTCTCCTCAGCAAGGCCTTTAAACACATTAAAGCGCTTTAAGCGCTTGGTCAAGCTTTTCGTGCTGAGCTAGACTTGCCCTAACCAATAGTTGCAGTTCGTTCCGGGCCTGACGGCCCTCCACCGGACAGCCTTGTCGCCGCTTCGCTCTGCCAAGGCTGCCGCTGAACAACGGCGTTATATTTAGAAAGGAGTATCCATGCAGGCAGCAGATGTTATTGGCGTGATAGGTGGCTTTGCTGGTCTTGCCGCACTTGCGGTTCAGGCTTATCTG
>NZ_DDOI01000145.1:2906-3240 GCF_002341575.1 Marinobacter sp. UBA2498
ATGATGTTCTGTCTTGTTAGAATCTCCAACCTTTCTGAAAGGCCCGCCTATGTCTACTTCGAAACGTTAAAGGCAGAGATATTGTATCGAGGTAGGTGGCATCCAGTTGATGTACCGAGCTTTCCTGAAGGCGCAAACATGCAGTTTGATTTACCTGAGAATATCCAATTCCATGCGGGAGTTAAGCAGATCCCATTCTTCAATAAATTTAGCAGCCCGGTTATTTCACTAGATCAACCCTATTCCAAGTACTTTGCAGTCACGTGTCATGATCGTGGCGCTATGGAGCACGGAGAAAAACTTCGACTTGAATTTAAAGACTGCAATCTAGAAA
>NZ_DDOI01000145.1:3408-9205 GCF_002341575.1 Marinobacter sp. UBA2498
ACATTGCGCCTTCGGCTCCATTTCAAGGGCGCGCGTGCTGCAGGCGTTAAAGGCCTGGCTGTCGTGTTCTTGGGCGCGGTGTTTGGTGTCGGTTCCGGTGTTTGGCCTCGCAAGTAAACAGCCCCCGGTTCGGCTACGGTTTTAGTCGCTATTCCGGTGCTCAGGTCGCGGGGCAATCCGGCGCATTCATTGGTCAGCTTCCGTCCATTCGGTGTTCTGGTTCCTGGCGCCATGGATCAAGTTAGTACACAGTACCGGGAGTGGGCATTCGACTTTGGGTGCCCAAATAAGTAATCGGGTGAGCGGCCCTTAACCAGGCGCATCAATACGCGGCCTGCGGCCGCCGGACGCCCTTGTCAGGGCGCCGTTGTGCGCAGCGTTAGCTGGTAGTGCTTTGTACCTTTGGGGCGGCTCGGTGCCACTGGCCTTGGCCGAAAACTGGCAGTTAAACCGGACGGTTTGTTGCTCTGCCAAGGCCCGAGAAATTGGCGTATTGCTGGCAGCGCAATTGGTCACCGGTGCTGGTTTAGAAATTGGAGTTAGCCGCGTGGGGCTGTCCGCCGAGAGTTGGCTCCTTCCTTACCTGCTATTCTGATATTCAGGTTCATTCATCGCATCATTGGCGGTGGTTTTAATAATGATGCACCGGCGAATCTGGGTGCAAGGGCAGCGGTTTAGGCTGCGATGTTGGTTGCCAGGGATCGGGCTTCAGTGATGCCCCCAGCTAACAAGTCGCTGTAGTACGTTCCCGGCCCGAGGGCCGTCCACCGGACGCCACTGTCGTGGCGCCGCTAAGCTCAGCGTTAGCACCAAAAAGTTCAGATATGGCAAAGGTTAAGAAAAAGCTCACTCCGGCTCAAAAGAGAGCAAAGAAAGCCGCGAAGGCAGAGCGGCAAAGGAAGTACCAGTGGGTCTTTATGAACGGTAAGCAAGTCAGAATCAAGCGGCCACCAACCGTGGATGGTATGCCTGTAGATCAGTTCATCCAGGAGAATGCTGATCCGATCTGGCTCCATCAGAACGAGTTGTGGGAGCTGATGCCAGTTGAAGACGCACTTTTTGGCCCAGAGCCGTCTACCGAATTAGATGCAACAGAAGACGAAGACGGATTACCATTTTGACTTTAGCCGCAGGTGTTCAGTTGAGCAGTGCTAACCAGTCATTCCAGTACGTTACGGGCCTAACGGCCCTCCACCGGACGGCCTTTTCTCCGCTTCGCTACGCAAAGGCCGCCGCTGAATATTGGCGTTATGTGGCTCAGCGAGTCGATGCAATCTGAAAGTTTAGAAAGGGATAGTGATGACTGATTTAAGAGTAGTGTCAGAAAAAGAAGAATTGGAGCCCATTAAGCCCAAGGCGACATTAGCAGAAATCACTTTCTCAGGTGGAGATAAAGTTGAGCTTAGTGAAAAGGAAAAGGTAATACTGGTAGGCCCGAATAATAGCGGGAAATCTCAATCGTTGAGAGAAATAGTACAAATCTGCCAATCCGGTAATGCAGAGCAGTGTCTGGTTGTAAAGGATTTAAAGCTTAATAAAAATGGTAGCTCTAAAGAGCTTCTTGAGTACCTTAATAAAAACGCAGATTTAATTAATGATCAATTTCAGATGTCCGACTACTTAATACACAGGTCACACGTTCCCTCCTGGGATAACAATCCATACCTAATTAATGGTCTACATGCTGGTAGTATAAAAAATATTGCTGCTAATGATCGACTAAATATTTGCAATCAGCAAAATAGCCTTTCGCCAGGTCAACATAAAACGAAGCCACAACATATTCTTTATGATGACGAAGAACTGATGAAGCAAGTCAGTGACCTATTTAGAAAGGCTTTCTCAAAAGATTTGATGTTTGATTTTCGTGGTGGTAGTAAGCTTCCAATCCACGTAGGGCAGATCCCGAAGGGCGAAAACGTAGTGGATCGCGTAGGAAATGATTATGTTTCAAAAGTTCGTGAAAATCCCCTTTTAGATAAGCAAGGCGACGGCGTCAAAAGTTATGCTGGAATTCTATTTGAGACAGTTGCTTCAGAGAGAGACATTACCCTTCTGGATGAGCCGGAAGCATTCTTGCATCCTCCTCAAATGAGAAGGCTGGGAGAGACATTATCATCTGAAGTTAAAGGACAGTTAATTGTTGCAACGCATAGCAGTGATATTCTCCGGGGGTTCTTAGAAGGAACCAAAGGTAGGGTTCGAATATTAAGAGTTCAACGAGAAGGTGATATTAATGTTGTATACGAAGCTGCATCAGAGACCATAAAAGAGCTTTGGGAAAAGCCAGAGTTGAGATATTCAAATGCTCTAGAAGGTATATTTCATGAGCAAACAATTATATGTGAAGATGATAGTGATTGCCGTCTAATTAATTCTGCTGCTGATTACATTAATAGCAACAGTACAGCTCCTTTCAAAGACACCTCATACATACCCACTGGTGGCAAACATGGGGTACCTAAAGTAGCCGACGTTTTAAGAAAGATAGGTGTGCCAATCAAAGCCGTTTTCGATATAGATTTCTTATCGGAGCGAGATTTAGTCAAAAACACTGTTTCAGCGTTTGGCGGAAACTGGATTGATGTCGAAGTTTTGTGGGAAAGAGTCGACTCTGCTGTAAGAGGTGGAATTAAACCAAAATCAGTAGAAACCATTAAGTCCGAAATAATCCAAACGTTGCAGAATGCAGACAAAGAAAAGTTACCGAAAGGCGATATAGCAGCACTCATGAAGCAAGGCACTTCTTGGAACGAGGTTAAAAAATTTGGTGAAATTGCGATTCCTAATGGTCAAGCGCAAACGGACTACAAAGCTCTCAAGTCTGCTTTAGAGAATTTAGGTATATTTGTCATACCAGTGGGAGAAATAGAAAAATTCTGTCCGGAAATTGGGTCACATGGACCTAAGTTCGTTACCAAACTGCTAACTGATATACCTTTGTCGGATTCACGTCTAGCCGGCCTAAGAGACTTCGTTGCGCATATACATAGATGAAAAATCACATAACAAAGCATTGCAGCGGACAAGCCGCTGAATGCGGCGTTAGGCTTAGTAAAACGAGAGGCACAAATGGACGATTGGTTAATTGTCGCAATAGTGATAGGAGTCATAATTGGTTTCCTAAGAGCTCTAGGCCCCACGGGTATCGCTGTTGTTTCACTTATTGCCATAGGTTGGTTTTACCTCCAATCAGACTCCCAGCAAGAATCAACAAGTTCTTCTGGTGCAGACCCCATAAAAATCGAAATTGGAAGTGGTGAGCATTTTGTTACAGCCTCAAAACTGAATGTACGCCTAGCGCCAAACAACGATGGAAAAATTACCAATGTCCTTGATAGAGGGCAGAGGGTCGAAGTATTTGAAACCAAGGGCAATTGGGCCAGAATCTCTGAGTATTATGATGGTGAAGTAGAACAATTATCTGGCGAGGTTGCTCGGTGGGTTTATGGTAAATATCTTTCCACGGAAAAACATCAAACAGAAACACTAACGAATTTAGGTGACCCGATTTTCGCAGCAATATCATCATCTGATGATTTTGAAGCGCATCAAGACGTATTTGTTTCCGCTTCAAAAACTCTAATCAATAACGGCAGGTGCCAACTTAGTGATTTCCAAGAGGTGGGCGGTTGGGTGAAATCGGTTATTAATCACAAATTAGAACCTGTGTATTTCACATATTGTGGCGGAATGACCAACGATAATCGTATTTATTTGAACGTAGAAAATGGCGAAACATTCAAGTAAGCCTAACAAGCGCATTCACTCGGACAATTTGCTCTGCTGCGCGCCGCAAATTCCCGGTGATGCGGGGCGTTAGCACTCAGAGAGAAAATGAATGTTTGTTGCCGTTTATGAGTTTGAAATCAAGGAAGGCACAGAGACTTCATTTCGAGAAGCCTGGCTTGAAGTGACGAAAGCGATCTATGAGCACTGTGGCAGTTTTGGTTCAAGACTCCACACTTCAGACAAGCCGAATATCCTGGTTGGTTATGCTCAGTGGCCTGATCGGGAAACGTGGCAGAAAGATCGTCACGTAATCGATGAAAAATATCATAGGGCACGTAAACAAATGCTCGACTGCCTGGTTCAATCGAAAACTGTCTATGAATTGGAAGTCAGTGACGATTACTTGCGTGCCAATCTGTCCCGTAGTCCCAACCAGGACTGACTGACAGCCTTCCCCCGTTCAGCAAGACGCGCAACCTTCTCCATGCCATATCTCACATCAGGCTGCGCGTACGGCTACCCTCGTACCGTTGAACGCCGCATTGCCCGTCAACGCGTCAATGCGCCCGGAATCGGTGACGTCGTTCATGCTCACGCCGGGTTGTCCCTCGGCGATCGACATGGCGGTGTCCGGCCGGTTATGGCCCCAGCCCTGGGGCATGCTGATCACACCCTCGAACATATCGTCGTCGATTTCCACCGGCAGGTTGATGCTTCCGGAAGCCGACGTAACCGTGGCCAGTTGTCCGTCTTCAAGCCCGATTTTGAGGGCATCTGACGCGTTCATCTGTAACGTGCACGGGTTCTTGCCCTTGACCAGGCGGTGGGAGTTCTGGGTCCAGGTGTTGTGGCTGCGAGGCAGGCGGCGGCTGATCAGCGTGAACGGATAGTCGCTGTTCTCATCTGCCTGCAACAGGCCCGAGGCATCCAGGCGTTTCAGATCCTTCAGGTATAGCTCGGGGGCAATGCGGATCTTGCCGTCCTCGGTCTGGATGCGCTGCGCCAGGCAGGGCTGCAGTGGTCCCAGATCCACACCATGGGGGTTGGCTTTCAGGGTCTCCAGGCTCATGCCCTCTTTTCCGTAGGCGCCGTGTTTCAGGCCCAGATCCAGCATGGCCTCCGGCGTAACACCATCGTCTTCCAGGCCCGTTAACTGCAGGGCCAGATCCCGCAGAATCTCCCAGTCGTGTTTCTGGTTCGGCGCTTTCTCGAACATCGGTTCCGAGAACTTGGCGGTATTGCGAACGGCGAAAGAGTTGAAGAACACATCGAAGTGCGGCACTTCCAGCCCGGTTGTGGCCGGCAGGATGATGTCGGCATGGCGGGTGGTTTCGTTCAGGTAGATATCCACCGACACCATGAAATCCAGGGCATCGAAGGCGTCTTCCAGTCGGGCTCCGCCGGGCGCCGAAAGCACCGGATTGCCGGCGATGGTGATCATCGCGCGGATCTGGCCCTCGCCCGGGGTCAGGATCTCATCGGCCAGGGTAGCCACGGGGAATTCGTTGTTGAAGTAGGGCAGTTTTCGCACCCGGGACTCGTAACGGCCATAGGAACTCGGCTTGCCCTTTTTGTCCCTGACAAGATCAAAGGCCGGCTGGGGGAACATGGCGCCACCGCGGCTATCGAAGTTGCCGGTGAGAATGTTCAATACATTGTTGAGCCACTGGCAGAGGCCGCCGAACGACTGCGTCGAGGCGCCCATGCGGCTGTAGCAAACGGCGCTCTTCGCAGCTGCCATCTCCCGGGCCAGCTCGCGGATGGCCTCCGCGGTCATACCACAGGCTGCCGCCACGTTTTCCGGGCTATAGGGTTTTACGGCCTCGGCCAGTTGCTCCAGCCCGTCGATCCGGTCTTCCAGATGACCAAGGGTAACCAATTGTTCCTCAAACAGGGTGTGAACCATGGCCAGCATGAACAGGGCATCGGTTTCCGGGCGGATAAACAGGTGCTGGTCGGCCTTTCTCGCAGTCTCGGTGCGCCGTGGATCAACCACCACCACCTTGCCGCCCCGTTGCTGGATGGCTTTCAGGCGTTTGCCCACGCCGGGTGCGGTCATCAGGCC